>JBAUII010000136.1:0-26977 GCA_049682815.1 Thermodesulfobacteriota bacterium
CGATGGATATTGATGAAATTGAGAACTTATTTGCTTCGATACATAATGGCGAGAAAAAGCTAGTAGCAATGGATCTAAAGGAACCTTCACCACTTGCAGGCCAAATATTGAGCGCCCGTCCATACTCATTCCTGGATGACGCGCCGCTGGAAGAACGCCGGTCACATGCTGTGCAGAACAGAAGATGGCTTGACCCGGTGGAAGCGGCGGATTTGGGCAAATTAGATCCCGGGGCGATAAATGCTGTGAAACAGGAGGCATGGCCACAGGCGGGAAATGCAGATGAGCTGCACGACGCATTGGTTTTGTCGGGGTTTCTGACTGCGGAAGAAGGGATAAGAGGAGATGGTTACGGTGGGTGGGAGGAATATTTCATCGAATTGAAGAACGATAATAGGGCCACCTTTTTAAGGACAGAGAGTGGTTACGAGTTCTGGGTAGCTGTGGAGAGAATCCCGCAGATGAATTTAATCTTTCCGACTTCACGCTTGGATCCGATGCCCCGAATACCGGAAAAATTGTTAGACGGTGTGACCTCAAGGGAAAGGGCCCTTGTTGAAATTCTAAGGGGAAGATTGGAAACCGTTGGGCCAGTCCGGTCCACTGATCTTTCCAATTCAATGGGGATACCTGTATCGGAACTAGAAAGGGCTTTGATTACACTGGAGAATGAGGGTTTTGTCTTCCGAGGACATTTTACCCCGGGCGTCGATGATATTGAATGGTGCGAGAGAAGGCTTTTAGCCCGAATTCATAAATACACACTGAAGAGCTTAAGGAAGGAGATAGAACCTGTACCGGCCGTAGACTTTATGCGGTTCTTGTTTTCGTGGCACGCACTGGGATCAGATGAAAAGCCGGAGGGGCCGGAGGCATTGAAGGAAGTGCTGAATCAGCTCGAAGGGTTTGAGGCTCCTGCGGCTTCGTGGGAGGGTGAGCTACTACCCACTCGTATGAAGGATTATGATCATCTTTGGTTGGATATGCTATGTCTTTCGGGCTATACGGTATGGGGGAGATTCAGAAATCAAGGTGCTGAAATGAATGGCCGCAGTAGTCCTAGCCCTGTAAAAAGTAGCCCAATTACTTTTGTAGCGAGGTCAAACGTTGATGATTGGAAGAAGCTAAATTTCTCATCCGCGAAAAATGTTGAAACCTTCTCAAATGAAACGGTAAAGGTTTTGGACCTTCTTAGAAACAGTGGGGCCTCATTTTTCGAAGATGTAGTTTCAACGACAGGCCTCTTAAGATCACAGGTCGAAGGAGCTTTGGCCGAGCTGGTTGCTTTGGGATTGTTAACATCGGATAGTTTTTCTGGGCTTAGATCGCTTCTGGTAGGATCAAAATACCGAACTGCTAAAGGAAGGCGAAGGAGAAAGGGTATAGGTTTTGGAATGGAAGAGGCTGGTCGCTGGTCCCTGATTCATTATGACGCTGCGACTAAAGATGAGATCAAGCCTGACAGGGGGTCTTTGATAGTGATAGCCAGGGCGCTACTCCGGAGATACGGGGTTGTCTTCCGAAGACTCATTGACCGTGAGGGTCTGGCACCTCCGTGGCGGGACCTGGTCAGGGTTTTAAGGATACTTGAAGCAAGGGGCGAGATAAGAGGAGGTAGATTTGTTGAAGGGGTTTGGGGAGAGCAATTTGCTTTACCCGATGCAGTTGGCAAGCTTCGTGCCGTAAGAAAACAGCCGAAAACCGGCGAGCTGATTTCAATCAGTGCGGCAGATCCAGTGAATCTTACGGGAATCATAACACCGGGCAAACGTGTGCCGTCATTTTTTAACAACCGCATTCTGTACAAAGACGGAGAGCCGGTGGCAATTAAGGAAGGGAAAGAAATGAGGTTTTTGACTTCGTTCGATAAGAACGAAAGATGGTATATCCAAAAGACCCTTGTTCGGAGAACCATTTCGCCTAAACTCAGGGCGTACTTGGGTAAGGGTATCGTATAAATAGCAATTCCCGATCACCCCGAGCCTGTTCTGAGCCTGCCGAAGGACGCTCAAATTGGTTTAAACGATTCATGCGGGGTTGGAAAACCCCGCCTATCGTTTCAGGATGCGCGGTTTAACGAAAGTCATGATATTTAAATAGCAATTCCCAATCACCCCGAGCCTCTCCTGAGCATGCCGAAGGGCCCGGTTCGGGGGACGAATGACTCAGGAGTTGTCACAATTATGATTGACGCTTCCCTCATTGTTGTGACTCTGCTGCTTTATGTTGACTCACATGGAATAACATAATATTATTTCTATTCGTTGATCAAAGTTCAGTAAAATCTACGTCAATTTTTGACGGGGTTCTCAAAGGGATATCCGATATATGAGTAAGATTCTGGTTCTTCAGCATGTAGCTTATGAGGTTCTAGGAACGCTCGATCCACTCTTACGAGGTTCCGGAATCCGAATAAAGTACGTAAATTTCGGAAGATTTCCCGATTCACAGCCAAGCCTCGACGCTTATCGCGGACTTATCATTCTTGGCGGCCCGATGAATGTCGATCAGGTCGACCAGTACAAGCATTTAGTGACTGAGATAAATTTAATAGAAGAAGCCATAAAAAGGGGACTTCCAGTATTGGGTATTTGTCTTGGAGCGCAGTTGATAGCTAAGGCACTAGGTTCAAAGGTCAGGAAGAACAGGGAAGTGGAAATTGGTTGGTACGATGTTTCGCCGACCGAAGATGGGAAAAAGGATCCGTTGATCGGTTACTTTAGGGAAAGTGAGAGAATATTTCAGTGGCATGGCGATACGTTTAATATCCCGCATGGGGCGGTTCATCTCGCAAGCTCACCATTATGCAGCAATCAGGCTTTCAGATATAACGGCAACGTATACGGGTTTCAATTTCATCTCGAAGTCGACCAAAAAATGATAGAACGTTGGTTACGGGTTCCTCATCACAAGGAGGAGATTGAGAGAACTAAAGGAAAGATCGATCCTCAGAATATAAGGAACGAGACTATCTTACGCATAGACCGCCTGCAAAAATTGAGCGACATCGTATTCGGCGAATTCATTAAGAATTTTGGAAACAAGCAGAGGAGGCACAGACTTCCTTCCAGGTAATAACATCTGTGATAATTTATAGATCACGGATCAAACAAGCAATCGACCGATATTATTCTCCTATAACTCTTCCCTCTGCTTCTCTATCTCCGAGAGGCAGTTCCTGAGGTACTCCCAATTGTTCGGTTGTTTCTTCCCCTTCAGGGGCAAACGGTAAGTTTTCGGAAGCCTCGTCTGCTGTTTCTGAGTCCGCCCCGATTGGTTCTGAAGCCTCATCATCAGTTTCCGAGACTGATCCGAGTGATTCCGTAGGCTCCGTCAATGAATTAACTGACTCAGTTGCTTGTCCAGCCGTTTCGGAAACTGAGTCCAGTGGTTCCGTGGGCTCTATTTCCTCCCCAATTGGTTCTGAGGTCTCTTCCGCTGTTTCGGAGACGGAATCTAGTGATTCGGTTTCGGGCTCAATCGATTCAGATTCCACCGGATCCATTTGTGCGATTAGCTTGTCGCATGACTCTATATTGCCGCAAGCTAAGGTATCCGGGCTTGCATTATTTAATCCAAAAAACAATAAGCCCCAAAATAACGCTGATATAAATGATAGTTTGAGAAATTGAATTTTCATTGGTGTATCCTCCTAACGCTCTTCATGGTAAATACTAACAAGTTTTATGTTCGGCGTCCAGTTAAATAGTGACCGGCGCACTCTTTTCTGTCACGACCAAGCCTTGTGACCCGAAGGGAGAAGTTGTCACATGGGGGTAGCCCGCCAGTCTTGCTGGCGGATTGATAATCTCAATTTTACATGTCATTTAGGGGGGGGTCGCGTTCTGTAACTAGCAGCAAACGACGGCGGAAACCTTGAAGCGAGCTAAAGAGAATTCCCTAGCTAAATGGATTCTAAAATGAAATTAGCGTGAGGTGGGAAGGCCTCAGAATTCGAAAAAGACGGACACCCGTAGTAATCGGTTCTCATGATTTGCTTGAAAATTTATGAATGGTGTGACATATTAGCATTGTGAAATGGACTTATAAAAATTAAATCATAACGTTGTTTCTCTAACCCGCGGGGGTATTGTTAAGATTTATGTAGCGCTTTTAGTTCGAGTGTTTTTAATTCATAAATATGGATTCAAAGCATGCACGGTGAAAGTGTGGTCATAGTTGGTGTAGGTTCCGGGCTTGGGACGTCTTTAGCAAGACGCTTTGCAAAATCAGGATTCTCGGTATCACTTGTTGCTCGAAACCGGGAAAAGTTGTTACCTCTTGTTGGTGAGATTGAAACTCTCGGTACAAATGCGATCGCTATTAAAGCGGATGCGACTCGCGAATCGGATGTCAAAAAGTTATTTGCAAGGACAGAAAAAGAACTCGGGTTTGTTAGGATCGTTGTATACAATGCCAGTCTCAGGATTAGAAAGCCGGTCCTTGAAATCTCCTCCTATGAGTTTATGGATTCCTGGAAGCTTTCATGCTATGGAGGATTTCTTGTGGGTCGGGAGGCCGCAAAATACATGATTCCAAGAGAAAAAGGTAGCATCTTCTTTACCGGAGCTACCGCGAGTATTAAAGGCTTTCCGAGTTCGGCAGCATTTGCCGTTGGAAAATTTGGATTGTTAGCTCTCGCTGAAAGTATGGCTCGAGAGCTACAGCCAAAGGGCATTCATGTCGCCCATTTCGTTATTGATGGTGTTATAGGGCGTGACTCGAAGGATAGCAAATTAGATCCTGATGCCATCGCTGAAACATACCTTCAGGTGCATAGGCAGCATCGAAGCAGTTGGTCGTTCAAGGTTGAGTTGCGTCCATGGTTGGAAAAATTTTAGGCGTCTGAAAATTATGTCTAGCCCGTGCAAGAAAACTAGGAAAAGGCCGAGCCGTCTATTAAGTCTTATGTTTCGTTTTCCAACACTGCTTTATAAAATCGGATTGGGTTGGCTATTTGGCGGTCGGTTCTTAATGTTGACAAACATAGGGCGAAAGAGCGGACTCAAGCGCCAGGTTGTATTGGAGGTGCTTTACCATAACAAAACTTCCGGCGAATATTATGTATTATCGGGTTGGGGAGATAAGTCTGACTGGTTTATGAATATTCGGAAGAACCCCGAAGTTGTCGTCAATGTCGGCGGTAAGAGGTTTGAAGCGATAGCGTTTCAAATAACGTCTGAGGAGGCTGAGATTCTGATTTCAAAATACGCTCATCAACACCCAAGGGCATTTCGAATTCTTTCGAAGAGAATACTCGGGGCGGATTTGAGAATTACGAAGACCAGCTTTGAAAAGTTAACGGCATACCTACCTGTTATATGTTTGCAGCCAATATGATTTTGATATGGAGATCTTTAAGGATTATATCCAGGTAGCTGGGGTCATTGATGAAGAAGAAGCAAGGATGCTTATCGACTGTGGTGTAAGGTTTATAGGATTTCCCCTCAAGCTTTCATCCGACGAAGAAGATCTTTCCGAAAATATGACGGCAAATATAATTCGAAATTTCCCCACTGCAGTTTGTGGGATTTTGATCACATATCTACGAGATGCTGCGGATATTTCAGTACTTTGCAAATTTGTTGGAACTAATATTGTTCAAGTCCATGGTGAGATCGATGAGTCGCAGCTCACTAAACTCAGGAAAATCTCACCAAATCTGTTAATTATAAAAAGCCTGATAGTAAAAGATGATAATATGGTGGAACTAGAAGGTAAAATGAAAATTTTTGGTCCTTATGTTGATGCCTTTCTGACCGATACATACGATCCTCTCACGGGTGCGTATGGAGCGACAGGCAAGACACATAATTGGGAGATAAGCCGAAAGCTTGTTGAGATGTCGCCTAAACCTATAATTTTAGCGGGTGGGCTAACGCCAAATAATGTTTACGGTGCTATTATAGGGGTCAGACCATCAGGCGTTGACGTCCACACCGGTGTAGAACAGAAAGACGGACGAAAATCTCGGGAACTCGTAAACGTATTTATATCCGAAGCTAAAAGGGCATTTGAATTGATAAGGCTGAAGTAAAGTTAGGTTAAGCGAGCCGGCCGTTCGTTATAAAATTACCGACATAAACCTCCTGGAGGTCGTAACCTCCAGGAGTCGAAAGTAAGTGTCACTTTTTCTCTTCCGCAAAGACCGTCTTCAAAAATTCCTGTGTCCTATCCCATGACTTTTGGTCAGCTTCAGCATTATATTCTAGGGGAAGGTCGAATTTCTTTCCATATTCATCGGCCTTCGGATTTGTGAAGCTGTGTTTTGCATTGGAATAGATAATGATTTCATAATCAGCGTTGGTACCGTCCATAGCTTTTTTAAACTCCTCTACCTGTTCATCTTTGACGAATGGATCTTTCGCTCCCTGGAATACTATGACCTTGGATTTTATATCTGCATTTGCAGGCGCGGCAGTGGGAAGAATACCATGAAAGCTTGCGACACCGTCAAGGTCTACACCTCGGAGAGCCATGTTCAATACCACAGCCCCTCCGAAGCAATATCCTATGGCGGCAATTTGCTCTGGATTAACTGTATTTTGTTTTTTTAAAAGATTCATAGCAGCTTCAAACCTTTTCTGGGCATTATCAAGATTTTTCATTACATTACTTGACAGTTCACCCGCTTTTTCAGGATGATCTGCTTGCTGACCATTACCATACATGTCTACAGCCAGGGCGGTGTACCCAAATTCTGCAAGCATGTTTGCTCTCTTCCTGGCATAATCGTTGTGTCCCCACCACTCATGAACCACAAGAACCCCCGGACGTTTACCCTCGATGCTGTCATCATATGCGAGGTATCCCTTGAGCGTGGTGCCATCATCACTATACTGAACTTCTTCTCCTTTTATTTCCGCGACGGCAGGAAATCTAGTTATAAAAAGCATAGCTAGGTTTAAAAGTAAAATTATATATCTCATTTTTTTCCTCCTATGGCATGGGTTTTTTAATGTTTATTTCTGAGCCTTTGATAGGTCTTAGTAGGAACTGTAGCAACTTGCCTTTTATATACTAATACTCTTTGATTCATTGTCAATAGATTGTCCTCTGTGAGTTATTGATCGCGTATTATGCACTATTTATCGTTAATGGAACTGTTTGAATTTTGAAACTTGGAGAAAGACAAAATAAATTGACTCCAGAGACATTCTATTCTAATTATGTAAAATAATATTTAATTTTTTACACAGGTTCATTATTACGGCGAATCTTAATCGTGACAAAGCCAAAAATTGTCGAGATTGAATACTGCACTCAGTGTCGATGGCTGTTAAGAGCGGCTTGGATGGCACAAGAGCTTCTGTCAACCTTCGAGCTGGAGATAGGAGGTGTTTCTCTTATACCGGGAACGGGTGGCATATTCGAAGTTAGGGTAAGCGAGACAACGATCTGGTCTCGTAAAGAGCGGGGGCGATTTCCCGATATTAAGGAGTTAAAACAGCTGATTAGGGACCATGTTGCTCCCGGTAAAGACTTGGGCCACACGGATAGATAAAGCTTTGATAATGCCCATGGTAGTTTTAACCCACGATCAATCGTAAGGTCAATACATTTGCTGACCCTATTGTTTTAGAATATTAATGATTGTGTTTCTACTTAATAATTTGTTGGTATTTCCGGATCCGAGGCGTGCTGAATCCGACGGTTTGGTTGCAGTTGGGGGTGACCTAAGAATTGAGCGGTTGATATTGGCCTATCAAAATGGCATTTTCCCGTGGTACTCTGAGGGGAATCCGATTATGTGGTTTTCACCTGATCCCC
This sequence comes from Thermodesulfobacteriota bacterium, assembly GCA_049682815.1. Taxonomy (GTDB): domain Bacteria; phylum Desulfobacterota_D; class UBA1144; order Nemesobacterales; family CSP1-2; genus DASWID01. Next base: position 7,771 of record JBAUII010000136.1, read on the forward strand.
GATTAATATTGTTCCCCGATGAACTGAGGGTTTCCAAAAGCTTAAGAAGGGTTATAAATTCAGAAGATTTTGAAATAAGATTTGATACCTGCTTTGAAGAGGTGATAATGAAATGTGCCACGGTTAAGCGGAAAAATCAGGATGCGACATGGATTACAGACGACATGACTGATGCATACGTACAATTGTACAATGAGGGTTTTGCTCATTCAGTTGAGACGTTCTACCAAGACGAGCTAGTCGGAGGATTATACGGAATTTCTTTAGGCGGCGCCTTTTTCGGAGAATCTATGTTTCACTCGATGAGCAACGCTTCGAAAGTTTCCTTATACTGCTTGGTGGAGAAATTAAAATCATGGGAATTCGATTTCATTGATTCTCAAATTCCGACAAATCACATGAAGAGCATGGGGGCACGAGAGGTCGACCGTGAATCATTCTTAGCCATGCTAGAACTTACATTGAGAAAGAAGACGAGAAGGGGGAAGTGGGCTGGTGAGAGTTGATCAAAAGTCAGACTGTCCTGTGAAAACTGTTGCAAATAGAAATTAATTGTCTGTTGATTCCTTTTAAAATTGCGGCTTGGTAATAAGTTGGAAACTACATTGGCTTTCAGAAGACTTGGATATTCCGAATTGATGGTTTCACCCATTGGGCTCGGTAGTTGGCAATTTAGTAAGAGAAGGGGCCTATCGGGGAAGTATTGGGGAACGTTAGATGATGATGAAATATCAAGGATTGTGGAAGAAAGCTTTAATCGTGGTATAAATTGGTTTGATACCGCCGAGGTATATGGATGGGGGGAATCCGAGAAAGCGCTTTCCGACGCTTTAAAGAAGTGTGGCAAATCGTGTCATGATGTAATTGTTGCTACCAAGTGGTGGCCTGTGTTTAGGACAGCTCGGTCAATCACCAGGACGATTGGAAAGAGATTAGATGCACTGAAGACCAATTGTATCGATCTATATCAAATACATAACCCCTTTTCTTTTTCTTCGATTGAGTCCGAAATTAATGCTATGGCACGACTTGTACAAGACGGGAAGATCCGTTACATAGGGGTAAGCAATTTTTCGGCAAGTCAAATGACAAGAGCTCATCGGGAGCTTTTAAAACATGGACTAGGGCTTGTCTCGAACCAAGTAAATTACAGCCTGTTGAATAGGAGGATTGAGACCAATGGCATTTTAGATGCGGCTAGAGATCTTAACATTACTATTATAGCTCATACACCTTTAGCCAGGGGATTGCTAACTGGCAAGTTTCATGATGATCCTGATCTAATCAAAAGACGGGAAGGCCTTAGAAAATACCAAAGTGCCTTCAAGCGCCGGGGACTTGAAAAGAGCTATCCTGTAATTAGTGTCCTTAGAGGTTTAGCCGGAAAATATCGAGTATCGATGTCTCAAATCGCACTCAACTGGTTAATAAATTCCAACGGAAACCGAGTGGTCGCGATACCTGGTGCAACAAGTGGTGAACAGGCCATAAGTAACGCAGATTCCATGAGATTTGTTCTAAGTGAGCAAGATCTGGATTATCTTGATGAAGCATCTTCTCAATTCAAGTCTTGACTTCATAATTCCCTTCACCTTCGTACGCGTGTTTTTGTCGTGATTGCACAGCACAAGTATTTTCTTCATTTAACTTGTTTTTTTTCTCTCTAACTTCTTTGTCTTGATACTGAATAGATCCTGACCTATCGTCAGGACATGGTTCAGCACAGGTACAAAGAAGCAACCGAAAGTCCTCAATAAAATCGATTACGTGGAAACCTATCGGGACAAGAATGTCCCGACTATCCATAATAAATACCGTCAAGAATAACGATAGGCGGGGTTTTCCAACCCCGCACGGATAAAACATAGCGATTGAAAACTCTTGATCCCCGATAACGCTTGTCCTCGAAATCCTTGATCGGGGAATCCTCGGGGATGACAAAAGGAATAAAAAATTTAATCCATCCGCAACCCGGTCATCCTGAATGGTGAATCGAGTGCAGCACAAGCTTATTTCAGGATCTAAAGGAAACAGGAGATGCTGAAACAAGTTCAGCATGACTGACTATGCCATTCATCCTCTTAATACTGAAACAAGTTCAGCACAGGCTGCAATTTTTGGAAGGCCGTTCAAATCCTTTTCATTCTGAAAAGGACTAATGAAAATAAATCTATTCGAGAAACTGTCTAAATCTTGTCCACGATATATTTGACATCGGCAGTGATGATACCTGGGCCTGTTCTTCTACATATACCGATAGTCTTTATTTTGCTGCGGGTTTGTTCATCGTTCCATTCGCGTTATCATTTTTGTTAGATTAGGCATAACTTCTATTCTAGATGTAAGGTCTACTAATAAATTATAAAATTACCAATAGAAGATGTTCAGGGGACGAACGTTAATGTCTCTCGATATGAGTTCTTTGGCGTTAAGTGTTCAATCGAATATGTAAATTATTTATCCTTTATTTCTGGAAAATTGATAATTTTCTCTATATAGTTAATTAAAATTGAATTAAGGTTGAACTCATGGACATAGGAGGCAGGTATTGTTGAAAATAACCCTTTTTATTACAATTGGCACAATGATATTAATGCATTTGAGTTGTGCCACAATACGCATCAGCGAGGCCCAACAAGTGGATAGCCTGTTAGCTGCTGCCGGCTTCAAGATGCTTCCAGCGGACACCCCTGAAAAGGAGACTATGTTGAACTCGCTACCGCCCCTTAAGCTGCAATACCGTGTGAAGGATGGTAACCCACTATACTTCTATGCGGATCCCTATAACTGTATGTGTGTTTATACTGGCGATCAGGCTGCTTACGACCGTTATGCAAAGTTGGCCCAGGAGGCTGCAATTGCGGAAGAGGAGCGGCAGGCTGCATTGATGAACGAAGAAGCGGCAATGGAAATGAACTCCTGGGATTGGTTGGGTGGACCGTGGGGCTGGTGGTAAGACCTGGAATGTCTTTTTCGACGAGTGTGAATTCGAGAGTTCTTTAGTAACGCCATGAGTTCTGAGTTTAAATTTGAACTGAATAATCCAAAATCATTGGAGATTGATAATTAAATGGTCTATAATGTGACTGTACTTTTGTTGTGAGTTCAACCCCAAGAGGATAAGGCCGAGAGTCATGATGCGAATTTCCAAGATGGCAGCTTTTGTTACTTTGACTGCCTTTATGCTTCTCAGTCCGAGCGCTAAGTCATCTAGTTACAATAGGCAGATGATCGATCATCCGGAGTGGTACATTAAGATCACTGACTGGGCGATTTATTCAACCTGGAGTGCCGTGGCAATCATACATCATGTTACAATTGAGAACACCAGCGATATACCCTATAAGGATGTCATGGTAAGAGTGCGTTATTATCAGACCGCGGCTCCCGGAGCGGGAACTCAAATTGCTCAGGAGACGGGCGTGTTACCGGTAACGTTGCCTCCTAATAGTAAGGATACATACTTAAAAAATGGAAGCACTCTGGGTGCGGCCTCAATGTTTATGTATCCGAAGGAAATCGAGGTGCTGGGCGCTGTTCCAGTCTTACAATAGGATTCTTACGCAGGTTCGGTTTGCCCTATATCAGGCTCTTTATCTGAGAAGTCAATTTTAAGAAACGCACGTATAAGCCTAAGATGGCCTTTTAAGAATGATGTCAGATATGCTTGTCGTTTTGAAGTTGTGATTACTTCTTTTATTAGCTTTTTTTTGTGCTAAAATCTTTTTACTTTTTATTTACTCTGATTCGCTTTATGTAACAGTAGCCGTTCAGTATCGGCAGTAAAAATTTATGCAAAAGGTAACCGAAAGTCGTATGGAAGACGTTTTTGAGGGATTTGAGATTAACAAGATATTTTCGTTAGAAAATGGACAGAAGTGGCAACAGATCAAAGACAAATACAAGTATGTATATAATTATAGTCCTAAGGTGACAATATGGCAGGAAGGTGATAAGTTTCTTCTTGAGGTGGAAGGGGTTGGCGATATGGTAGAAGTTAAACGAATTTATTAAAGAAATTGTATGTCAGTTGATCTTTAGCAGTACTTAAGTGTGAATATTGTTTTTGTTAAAATTTTTTTAAATTCCGCTTCACCAAGAAGGACAATATTTTGTAATTCAAGAGGTAGTCTGCTCTGTAAATAAAGAGATAAGTAATTGAAAAAATATCCAGGAGGATGATATGGGATTCAAAATATCATTTTATTTAATGGTCTTAATGTCTATCTCAATCCTTGTAAAATCCGAAGAGGATGAAGACTGTTCATCCTACATCAGAGATGTCAAAGTGGAGTCGAGCCTCGCTTCGGCTTCCATGTTGGCAAATGTCCAAAATAAGAAGGGATCGATTCGCTTTGAGACTAACGAAATGTTAAACAAAGCTGAGACAAACTTAACGAACGCGGATAAGCCGATTGATCTTTGCCCGTCCGATTGTCAGCTTCCCGATAAGCCTATGATTGTTTTCAAATGTGTACCAAATAATTTTTTAACTGATTATGATCAACATGAAAAATGCGAATCGTTGCAGGATGAAACTGAAAAGAATCCATTCACATACAGCGATAAGGAATTTGACACGATGCAAGGTCTCGAAAATTGGTTTTCTAATTTTTCACAGGGTAAGGGAGGAGATGGTAAGAATCTGTACGAAAGGTGCAGCGGCCAATGCAGCCCACAATATAAGAATATCATTACCAACACTGAAAATAAGTTTGTTCTTAACGCAGAGGTAGTTTGCGGACACGCTCGAGATAAAAAAGACAATAGCTATAAAATATCCTATAGCTACAGGTGGGTCTGTCAAGATGTATAAGATGTTACGAGATGATCAGTCGCTGTTTAGTTGAAACTTGATCGGAACTGTTACCCAACTCGGAATTGGTTCTCCGTTCTTTTTCCCCGGAATGAAAACCCAATCCTTTACGGCTTTAAACGCAGACTCGTCTAGAATCTCATACCCGGACGATTTCTCCAATTCTACCTTTCCCACCCCGCCGGTCTCCAGTACGAACACTCTCAAGAGTATGGTTCCTTCATATCCCTTCCTCCTGGCTAACATCGGATACCTTGGTTTAGGGTTTACCTTATAATCCGGAAAAGCGAGTTCAATATTTCGATTTAGTGTATCGGTACCAGAATCTCTTTTATGATTCATATTCTGGTTACCGCCTAACCTAGCTGTCCTTTGATTATTTGTTTCCTTGTCAGTCTCGCTAAAAGCATTTTTATTATTGGCAGATTCGGTCTCTTTTGCAGTTGAATCAGAAGATGCACTAACTTTATCTTTGACGTCTTCTTTTAAGGTTGTCTTTTCCTCCGGATGATCAATTTTGTTGATTGTTTTTTCGTTATCATCTGCTCGGGACATCCCCATTTTTTCAGGCCGATTGTTTTTCTGGGTATCGTTTCGTTTAGAAACATTAAGTGGAATCAAATTAAAAGAGTTCTTCTTTGCATCATTGATTGCTTCATTTTGAGGAAGGGTTCCGAATGAGATTGGATATAGATTGTTTTTAATTATTGTTCTTTCGGGTAGGAAAATGGCGACCAAAGCAGTTATAAGGATAATATGAAAAACCAATGACAATGTTACAAAAGTTCTCAGTCTGATCTTTTTCATCCTTGGTAACTTCTAGATATATTCATCACCATCCAACAGATAATATTTTGGACTTTGCAATGTTTAATATAGCTTAATTGATCTTGAGATTCTGAACAAATTGGCCCAGGACAAATAGATAAAGGGTCTCTTTAGTGTGTAATATAATAGAAAAATGCATTTTCAAGTTAGGAACCCTTCCTGACGCCGGTCAGATCAAGAAATTCGCGGTGGCCCTAGAGCATGCGGGCTGTGTACCACAACCTACTGTTGAAATGTAGTTGGTTGGTGATTCATCATTAAAGTTTACGATATGGGGTCTTAAGGAGATAAAATCTCTTTAATTGTTTCTGAACGCCTTAGAACTGTTATCTTGTTTTTATCGATAAGAATTATAAAAGGGCGCGGGAATATAAACGAACTAGATTGAGAAATGTTATATGCGCCGACGTTTTTTATAACAAGCCTGTCTCCCACTTTCAGGTGTTGGAGTTTTGTTATACTCAAAATGTCTGTCTGAAGGCAAAGTGGCCCATAAACAATCGTTTCTCTTAAGTCACCGTGACCTTTATCCATGGGTTCGATCTCCTGAAACTTCCAAGAAGATGTCGGAATCATGTTAATTCCCGCATCAACTACGATCGACCTAATTCCATTCATTGGTTCATTAACGCCCACTACAGTTGTTATCATCTGCACGGCGTCGTTCACGATTGCTCTTCCTGGCTCCAGTATCAATAGGGGGTGAACTTGATCAAACACCTCAAGAATCGGTTCAACTATCGCGTCTGCATAGGCTGTGATATAATCGAGTGTTGAGTACCCACCTCCCATGTCTATGTAAATTAAAGTTATACCAAATCTCTTTCTTATTTCTTCAGCAAAATCAGTTATTTTGTGCGCTGCTCGCCTGTAAAAATTTGGGTCTTTCGGCCAGATAAGTTCTATACTCTTTGCAGGGGTCTGGCTGTTCAAGACTTCAGGGGAAATGATATAGCTTGTCAGGTGGATGTGAACCCCTACTATTCTTATGAGAGTTTTCCTTGTACAATAGCTTACGGTCTCCAAGGCTCTGCCTGATTCAATGTTAAATCCAAATCTATCAGGCAACTGGTTTATCCCAACGTCTGTGTTAATTCTGATACCCGCCTCAATTGGGTTTTGAAATTTGGATGCAATCTCCTCCATCAACTTTAATTCACTTTCGTTGTCAATATTTATCAACGCACCATCCGCAATTGCCTTTTCTATTTCCTCTTTTTTTTTGTAGGGTCCGTTAAAAACAATCGATTTACCAGAAACTCCAATCTCTCTCGCTAATTCATATTCAAAGCCAGAGGCTACTTCGGCCCAGGCCCCTTCATTGTGTATTATATCCAGGACCCCACGTAGACAGTTAACTTTGTACGAATACGCCACTTCAACTTTCGGATATCTCGTTGAAAACTCGCTACGAAACCTTTTTAGATTTTCTCGGATGGTCTCAGCAGAAACAACAAAAAGCGGCGAACCGAAATCATTGACAAGCTTTTCAACTGAAATGCCTTCTATCTTTTTCATTTTTTTATCTGACGGTAAATGTCTAATTATCATTTAATGGTACTTAAAAATTAATCCGGGTAATAACTGCGGTTGGGGCGATCCTTGTGTTTCCCCAAACGATTACGTGGGTGGAAGTCATGACTCCACAATTAACTATTTGATAAACCAAGCATAATTATGAGGCGTACCAATCTATTTCTACATCTTCTCTTTCAGTATAGATCCTGTCGGCAACATTTTTTATTTCTTCTGCTCGTTTTTTTTTAGTGCTAGTTGAATTTATTTCAAAGTATTTGTCCAATAGTTTTAAGTGTTCTTTTACGTCTCTTTGTACTTCCTCAATAATTCCCCTGCTTTTCAAGTCAGCCACGCTGTGGTACAAATCAAGCAGAGATGAAAAGTGCAAAAGGGAACCCCACGCATAGGCAAGCTCATCAAAAGTGTTATCATACTTTTCAAGAATATCATAAATCTTCTGTCCAATCTCCGGTGGTTCATAGTTTTCGGGGTTTTCACCTAATTCTTTAGCCCTATCTGAAAAAAGTTTCGCATGCTTCGCATTGTCGGCGATTATTCGAGCAGCGACGAGTTTTATTTCTAGATCTTTGATGGACTTTAATTTTCCTCCGAATAAATCTACCCAGGCGAGCATGCCGTATGCATGCCTGCTAAATACCCTTGCAAGTCTATTGGATTTTGAAATTACCTCTTTTAGTCTCTGTGGATTGCGAATACTCATGCTAATTTTTCTCCTTACTTGTTACATTTTTTTCATTCCAACTTGAGCTGCAACTAGGACTGGATCCCACACGGGAGCAACGGGAGGAACATAGGTTAAGTCCAGCCATCCTATTTCCTTCAAAGTCATGCCAGCCCAGATAGCCGTAGCAAGTGTGTCTATCCTCTTCGCCACCCCTTCTCCTCCTGCTGCTTGTGCTCCGATAAGTTTTTTTGTACTTTTTTCAGCTATGAGCTTTATCATTATGGACTTTCGCCCCGGGTAGTAATGTGCACGTGTATGGGCTTCAATTAAAGTCGTCATTACATCGAATCCTTCTCTCTTTGCCTCCTCCTCTCCGAGACCCGTGCGTGCAAGCTCAAGTTCAAATAACTTTGTAGCGGCTGTGCCTATTATACCGGGAAAGGTAAGATTCTCGCCTGCTATATTTGCTCCCGCAACTCTTCCCTGCTTGTTTGCCGTATCTCCTAAAGGAATCCAGACATTTCTTTTTAAGATTCGGTGATAAGCCTCCGCACAGTCCCCACATGCGTACACTTCTCCAATATTAGTCTCCATCCGGTCGTTAACGTTGATTGCGCCAGTTTCTCCAAGTTCTATTCCAGCCTCACGCACTATCTCAACATTTGGTTTTATCCCAACTCCCATAAGAACTAAATCTGCTTCTAGCGTCTCCGTTTCGGTTAAAACTCTCCTTACTAATCCATTTCCTTCTATCGCTTTAACTCCCGATCCTAGTATAACTTTTACACTTTTTTCCTTTAATTTTTCGTGAACCTTGTCTGAAATTTCCCTATCAAAATTTGTAATAACTCGTGGCAATTTCTCTACGATGGTAACGTCGAACCCCCTGATAGAAAAAGCCTCAGCCATCTCCATTCCAATATAGCCTCCCCCGACAATAACAACATTTTTTGTAGGATTTCTTTCCAAAAACCGTTCAACGTTTATGCCATCTTCGAGTGTCCTAAGCGTAAACACCCCATGAATATTAATTCCAGCAAGAGGGGGAATCACAGGGGAAGCTCCTGTGGATATTACCAGCCAATCATATGAGACTTCAAATTGCTTATTTTTTCCCAAGTTTTTTACAATAACACGTTTTTTCTCTGGATTTATTTCGATAACTTCATGCTGCGTCCTAACATCAATGCCTCTTTTCTCTCTTAGTTCATCAATCGAAAGGGCGATAAGCTCCAAAGGATCGTTAACAAGTCCTTCCACGTAGTAAGGTAGTCCACACGAACCGTACGATGCGTAGGAAGACTTTTCAAATACTACGACTTCAATGTCAGGTCTTCTCCGCTTAACGTAACTCGCTGCGCTCAGCCCTGCAGCAACTCCTCCGATAACCACCAACCGCTTATTTTGGAACATTTTTTTATCATATTCTTCCATTAAATCTTAATTTAGATAAATACTCTACCCAGTTTTTGGAGAGATCACAAAACCTATGTATATAGCTCCTTTAACTAGTAGTACTATTGCCTCACATAAAAATCTATTCGAAAGTTTGACTATACGGAAAAATCTTCTATAATGAACAAATCCGATGGCGTGTAAGTCAAGTCACTATAAGGTTTAGAATAAAAGAGATTTGCAGTGAACAACTAGCGAGCCAAATTACCCTTAATAATGGATGTCGCTTGGTAGCGGAGTACATAAAGCATAGTCTGGCGCTGTACAAGATGGTATGGAGCTCTGAAATCAGTGATAATACGTTGAATGGTTTTGTGGTTACGCTATAGCTTATTCGTTGCCATGGTAGCATAGTCCTTTTAGCATAAGGGGTAGGTATGTCGAAAGTTTCGGTGAGCACTAAAATCAATACTTCAGCCGACGAGGTATGGAAAACAATCTGTGATTTCAGCGCGGTTGGTAAGTACATAACGACAATTGCCAATGTTACTATGGAAGGATCCGGAGTGGGTGCTCTAAGAGTGCTCACACGTAAGGATGGTACCCAGATTGTCGAGAGGTTAGAAAACGTCGATCCACAGGCACGTACCCTACGGTATGCAATTGTTAGCTCACCGCTACCGCTTAAGAATTACGTAAGCACCATGAAAGTGCGAGATCTGGGAGCAAACAGGTGTAAACTAGAGTGGTCATCCACCTTTGAAGCCACAGGCGCTCCCGAAGCCGACGTTGAAAAGCTAATAGAGAATGTATACTCAAGAGGCTTCAATGGGCTGAAAAAACTGCATGGTAGCTGATATAGGTAGCGCATATCCTCTTTAAATATCTCGATAGACTGTCTAAAGCTTCCAATTAATCCTTTGAGGATTTCACTTTCATACAACCTGAGAATCTTTTTCTTAACTATGCTTTTTTTACTCATATACCTTTGCTTCTATTATATACTGCAGACCTCCAACTTTCTTTGCCATAAAAAATCTCCACTATTAAAGCAACTTAAAAACTATTCCGTCCCATAAGATTCTTAATAATCCCGTAATTTCAGCTTATTCCTCACTCTGAATATATAAATGGAAAGATAATGGTATTGTCCCTTACATTTAGAAAAACATCCGAAGGCTGAAAGTAAACAAACGCACTCCCCGATGAGAAAGTCTTCAACGCTATTTTTACTGCGCTTCAATTAAGAGAAGTTCTACAAAAGAAAAAACTAAAATTGTCTCTTTGTATTACTCAATAACTGAGCTTAAAAAGATATACCCCGTCTTTAACCTCTGAAACCTCTACAGGAATCCCCACAGAAAGTTTATCAGAAGAAGTTTCTAAGATTCGTCCCGTAACTTTGCACCCTCCATTAAGTTCTACTATAGCCACAGTGTATGGAGCTTCTTTCTCAAGGCTTGCAAGTGGGACGTAGACGGTGGAATATGTGTGAAGGGTTCCCTTTCCGGGAATTTCGGTTTCTTCTAATTTCTCCGACTTACAAGACCTACAGAGATAAGCAGGAGGAGACTGAAGTATTCCGCAGGAAGGACACTTAAAAAGCTTTAGGTTTATCATCCTTAACTCCTTGCTAAAATGTGAACAACACAGGTTGCACCAGAACCACCAATATTGTGAGTAAGCCCAAGTTCAGCATCTTTTACTTGCCTGCCCCCCCCTGCCTCTCCTCGAAGCTGCTCTACGACTTCAACGATCTGTCCTACCCCAGTTGCCCCCACGGGGTGACCCTTTGCCTTAAGCCCTCCGCTTGGATTTACAGCGAATCTCCCGCCAAGCGAAGTAACTCCATCAAGCGTAGCAGGCCCCCCTTCACCTTTTGGAACAAACCCCAGGTCTTCGATTGCAATTATCTCCGCAATTGTGAAGCAATCATGAACCTCTACTACATCCACATCCTCGGGCTCTATACCTGCTATACTAAATGCCATCCTAGCTGCCTCTACCGTTGCATCAAATCTTGTAAGGTCCTCTTTTTGATAAAGCGCAAAGGAGTCATTTGCCTGCCCAAACCCTATTACATCAATGGGATTTATTGAAGAACTCTTTGCAATGCTTTTTTCACTAAGAACAACTCCTGATGCGCCATCTGTTATAAGAGAACAGTCGTAGAGACGAAGTGGATCGGCAACAATCCTGCTGTCCTCTAAAACCTTTTCCATCGTTACAGATTTCTGCATATGTGCATCAGGATTCTTGAGTCCGTTGCTGTGATTCTTTACTGTCACCGCAGCAAGGTGCTCTCTTGTTGTCCCGTATTGATGCATGTGCCTTCTTGCCATCATCGCAAAAGCACTAGGAAAGGTATTACCAACTTTTACTTCATTCTCCCAGTCTCCAGCTTTAGCAAGAAATTCAGTAGCCTTTGGTGTGGGTACAGTATTCATCTTTTCAACTCCGACAACCAAAACCCTTTTGGCTATTCCTGAACCTATTGAAATAATCCCTTCTCTGACAGCCGAGCCTCCAGAGGCACAGGCATTTTCAATATGAGTGCAGGGAACGCCTCGTCTTAGCCCCAAAGCCGCACCGACATAAGGAGCAACATGGTTCTGGTTTACAAAATCGCTTGCAGCGTAGTTACCGAGGTAAAAGGCATCAACCTCATCTGGAGTAATCCCTGCATTCTCCATTGCTTTTTTCCCAGCTTCTACGGCAAGGTCTAAGAGAGTTTTTTCCTCAAAAACTCCATACTTGGTTTTTCCTACTCCAATTACAGATACTTTCTCCATACTGCTTTGTCCTCCTCACTTTTTCGGTCATATTTATTCTCTATTTAACGTCTATCTAAGAGGACTCGTCCTCACAAAATCACAATAGCTAAACATTTACAGTCCTCCGCCAGCACTAATCCCAGGTCAGCTATCTGCCACTTAGCTCATTGCTTTACAGTTCACCTCGGTACCATAGGAGCCCACGAACAATAGATAACTTAATTTTAGTCAGTCTAGAAAAGCTTCTTTCAATCTCTTGTTGATGAGATCTGGTTTTTCACGCATTATAAAATGTCCACCATCGGGTACATAGTCGATGGTAAAGTTACTGTACCAACTAGACACAAGATCAGTCCAAATCGAGGGTACAACTGGATCACCCATTCCTTGTATAAAAGTCGTGGGAACATATGAAATAGTTCGGTCAAGCGCAGTCCATACCTTGCCTCTGAGCGAAAGGTTAGCTCGATAGAAATTAAATCCACCATGAATATTGCCAGGCTTAATAAAATTGTCTGTGTAAAATTCGAGTTCTTCCTCGCTAAACAGATCTTTGTCGTAAGACCAGTGTGATAGAAAGTGTTTGAAATAAACCTTGGTGGCCTCACGGCTTGAAGACACAAGGTCAACTGCCATATCCAACTGGTGAAATTGCGAGTACCAAGACTCTGGGAAGTGTGATGGGCTCAGGTAGCGCAACTCAAAGCCGGGTACGATGGGGTTGAAAATCGCAGCCTTAATCACCCGATCACGATATTTGCGGATAAATTTATGAAGTCCTATGGCCGCATAGTCATGACCGACAACATAAGCCCTGTCAATGCTTAGACGGTCAAGCAAATGTGCCCAATCATCAACAACATGGTCAATGTGAAACAGTTCGATCTGGTCGAGTGGTGGCTTTTCGGAGTCTCCGAAGCCGCGCATATCAGGAACAATCACGTCAAAGTTCTTAGCTAGCGGGCCGATATTCATATGCCATTCCCACCAATAACCGGGCCAGCCATGGCAAAGTACAATATGTTGTCCACTGCCTTCACGGACGTAGTGCAACTCAATGTTTGATAATTGAGCAAAGTGATGCTGGAAATCCCCTGGCCGTCTGATTGTCATAATAAGAATTTCCTTTCTTTTAGAATAATTTTAAACTTTTCTCTCTTTACCTTTCCAAAATTTTTCTCTGATTTCTCTCTTAGGAATCTTTCCATAAGCGCTCTTGGGAAGGGAATCTACAAATTCAACGGACTTAGGCTTCTTAAAACTTGCGATATTGTTTTTACAAAAGCCTATTATCTCCTCTTCCGTAGCCTTTACCCCATCCCTTAGCACAACTATTGCCTTTATTGATTCTCCCCATATGGGGTCGGGGACACCTATAACTGCTACTTCATGGATGGCAGGATGACGCAGCATGACCTCTTCAACCTCTCTTGGATATATATTAATACCCCCGCTTATTATCATATCCTTTTTCCGGTCCATAATGTAGATATATCCCTCATCATCCATCATTCCCAAGTCACCTGTATGGAGCCAACCATTTCGCAGGGTCTCAGCCGTATCGTCTGGCTTATTCCAGTAACCCTTCATAACAATATCCCCTCTGACTACTACTTCCCCCATCTTGCCGAGAGGGAGTTCACTGTCCTGTTCATCAAAAATTTTTAGCTCTACATCTGTTCTAGGTATACCAGCCGACATTAATCTGGCCATTTCTTCTTCCGTTCCACCAATTAGGTGTTCTTCTCTCCTTAAGTAGGATATAGTCATAGGGGCTTCACCTTGACCATAGATCTGAACGAAAATCTTTCCCATCTTTTTTATTGCCCTTTTTAGGTCCTCAACATACATAGGACTCCCGCCATATACTATACATCTTAGGCTACTTAGGTCGTATTTATCTATGTGTGGAGAGTGAAGCAGCATATTAATCACAGTAGGTGTTACAAATGCAATATTAGTAACACGCTTTTCTTCAATAGTCTGGAATACGAGTTCAGGGTCGAATTTCTTCGCCTTTAGAATTAAATTTAATGACCCTTTACCGAAGACCGGGAGTGCATAAAACCCGCTCCCGTGGGTAAGGGGAGCTATATGGAGAACAACATCTTCAGGTGAAAGAAAATAAATATCCGCATAATAATTGATGATCATTGTCAAAATGGTTTTATGTGTCAACATTGCACCCTTTGGCTTTCCAGTTGTGCCGGAGGTGTAAAATATCCAGGCGAGGTCATTTGTATTAACATCAACTTCGGCTTCTTCTGGTTTACCACTTGATATAAGTTTTTCATAATCAAGGCTGTCTGGAGCTTCTGAAAGGCAAATAAAGTGTCTGATCCCTCTTAAATATTCTCGGATAGATTTAACCGTTTCTATAAACTCTTCGCTATAAACTAAGGCCTTTGCCCCAGAGTCATCTATAATGTAGGCAAGTTCCTTTGGATGCAGTCTTGCATTTATTGGCACCACTGCTATGCCCGCCTTAAAACAGGCAAAGATGGTTTCTAAAATCTGAGGGCAGTTTCTCTGAACTAAAGCTAGCCTATCTCCTTTTCTAAGCCCAAGTACTTTACATGTATTTGCAAACCGGTTCACACGTTCGTTTGTCTCTTGGTAGGTAAATCTCTCATCTCCATAGACAAGGCTTAATCTTTCTGAATAAGTTCTAGAAGCTTTTGTGAGCAGGTGTCCAATGTTCATCTTTTTTTTATTACTCCTAAGGTATTGTTTCCTTTTCTTTTAAGCTTTATTTTCTCTCATTGACAAATATGTAGTCGCACGATCTGACTTCTCGAATGAGGCTCGCCTTCCCGTAGTTGTCAATGTTTTCGCTATAAAAATCCCACAGACACCAAAAGGGTCTTTCCCAATATCTACATCTTTAAAACTAGCTTCCCGAGTCCACGATGCCGCCAGCTATGTAGGCCTAAGTCTAAAAATGCACCTTTGCCCCCGTTGATTCTTTAATGTTCTCGCAATAGGTTCAATTGAGGATTATGCATTTGAATATTAAAGATTACCGCTTCTGGAGAAAGAATCTCCTGTATATCAAAAAGGTGCCGTCGGATGATTTCGTCATCATGAATACCTCCATAAAGACCAACTTCAACTACAAGATCGGGCTATGACGTCAGGTTCATCGGATTCTCCGAGTACTTTCCCCGTTAACCAGTGCGGCCTTGGATAAAACCTTACCATTGTTGGTGGAAGTAAAACTTGCTCCCCTCTTATTTTCATCCTTGTTCTTCTTCTATTAGTTATCCCACTATATATAAATTGTTAGATAAAAAGCTCAACGATTCCTTCTCTAGATGCTGTTTACTATAATCCAATTTTCATCAATTGTTTCCTTACAGGTGTTAAGCAGTCGCAGCTTTTCTTCGTTCTAGCTCCGCACGGACTATATTCGTTCCTTCTACAATAGCTTTAAGTTTGCGCCTAGCATGTTCACGCTTTAGATTTAATAAACCACAATCGGTACTAACACAGATTCTTTCAGGTGGTACTACTTTCATAGCCTCACGAACAACGTTCGCAACTTCTTGTGGGGTTTCGATAACAAGGGTCTTCACATTAATTGTACCAACCCCGAGGTCCTTGTCTTTAGGGAAGTCCTTCAAGTAGGCAAGGTCATCTAAACCTCGACTCTTAAGTTCTATATGAATTTGATTTACATTAGCATCATATGCAAATGGAAACATTATGTTCCCTTGGGTATTTGATACCCCCGGGTTGCCTCCTTGATTGCCATAGCATATATGCCATACTTTATAGGTCTCTATTCCGTCGAATGCTATATTAAGTGCATCAATAAACCAGTACTGGGCTCCTAAAGCTTCCACGTAATATGTAAGTGGCTCGTGAATCTGGATTAAATCAATTCCTCTACGCACGAGGTCCTTGAATTCTTCATTATATGCACGAGCAATATCCATAGCCAATGGTTTTACATCACCGTAGTATCGGTCTGTGCAACAAAAAGCGAGAAAAAGCGGTCCTTGGCAAGCAATTTTAACAGGGCTTTTAGTAGCTGCTTTTGTCGCTTCTAAAACAGGTGCTAAAATAGGCCTATCCCAATGGACTTTATCGTGAACTATGGGTGCGTGAAACTTTTTATAAAGTTCAATAGCAATGGGTTCACCAAATTTTTTAAATCCCCCAAGGTGGTGAGCCATAAAGTGAAATACCTGACCATACTCATGTGAAGTTTCCGACTCTAGATAGAGCTGTCCGTCAGTCACGATATCAAGTCCTGCCTCCTCTTGCTCTTTTACACAAACCATAACGGCATCTTCATAGTACTCTTTGGTCAAATAGTCTATGAAGTCAGGTTCATCGGATTCTCCGAATACTTTCCCAGTTAGCCAGTGCGGCCTTGGATAAGACCCTACCATTGTGGTTGGAAGTAAAACTTCCTGTCCTCTTACTTTCATCTTAGTTGCCCCCTATATATAATTTTTTAGATAAAGCCCTATACTATCCCTTCTCTAGATATTATCTGCCATATTCCTATTTTCATCAATTCCTTCTCATAAAAGTACTAAGCAGCCTCAGTTTTTTTGCCTTCTAGCTCCGCACGGACTATTTTTGTTCCTTCCACTAGTGCTTGCAGCTTGCGGAATGAGACAACTCGTCTAAACGACGCAATTGCACAATCTGTACTTATACAAAGTTGTTCAGGAGGAACGTACTGCATAGTCTTTCGAATCCACGCCGATATTTGTTCTGGGCTTTCAACAACTTGGTTTTTTATATTGATTACACCGATAGCTAGAGTTTTATCTTTAGGAAAATCTTTCAGTTTATCAATCTCTTCGAAATTATGGGACGCATGCTCCATGTGAATCTGATCTACGTTCAGATCGTAAATCCAGGGGCACAGTTGACGGGCCTTGAGTTCAAGTATACCATGCTGGCCCTCTTCATGACCGTAGCAGATGTGAACCACTTTGTAAGCCTCGACTCCATCGAAGGCAGTGTTAATCGCTTCAAGAATCCAGTCTGCTGGCTCGAAGAAGGTGAGTGGCTCGGTAACCTGGATCATATCTATTCCCCGCCGTGTTAGGTCTTTAAATTCCTCATTATAAGCACGGGCTACGTCCATTGCCAAAGCCTTTATATCATTGTAATGACGGTCAGTCGATAACGCGGCCAGAGTTGCTGGTCCGAGGCTGCAGTTGATCTTAATTGGTTTATTAGTCACTCTCTGAACAGCCTCAAGCACTGGTTTGAAGGCAGGTCGTTCCCAGCGCACTGGACCAACCACTGTGGGCTTGTAAATGGGTAAATCAAAGGCTCCTACAACGATGCGCTCACCGTACGGTCGATATCCAGCAAAGCGATGCGCCATATAGTGAAATAGCTCTGCATATTCGTAATTCGTTTCATGCTCATAATACTGAGCGCCATCTGTGACAATATCCAATCCAGCGTCCTCCATGTCCTTGACTGCAAGAGCAACAGCCTGTTGGTAAAGCTCTCTTATTCGATAGCTAGGAAACTCGGGAGCATCTACCCCTGGGGTAAAAACTTTCTCTGTAAACCATATAGGTCTTGTATAAGCTCCTACAAGGGTTGTTGGAAGTAAAACTTCTTGTCCTCTTATTTTCATGATTTGTTACCTCCCTTTTTAATTTATTTACAACTTTGCAACATACTTTTATTACTCTTAATTGGTCTAATACCCTTATCTTAAGATATTCGACGACAGTTGTAAGTCGACTACTTTAGGCTACTTTTTTCTTTCCTGTCAGCTCATTTCTAACCAAATTAGTGCCCTCCACTAGAGCTCTTAGCTTCTGAAATGCCATAAGGCGATTCATATTCTTAAAGCCACATCCAACAGTTAAGCCAACTTTTTCAGGTGGTACCACTTGAAGGACGCGTCTAATCCGTGCTGCAACTTCCTCGGCTGTCTCAACGTAGGTAGATTTAACATCGATTACTCCAACCCAGAGATCCAAATGTGCTGGAAGAGGGTGCTTCTTTAAAGCCTCAAGAACCGCGAGGTCCATCTCTTCAATTACTTGCATATTAAGAATGTCTATTTTAGCATTATAAGCCTTTGGAATGACAGAAGCATAGTCTAAATAGTCACCCTTACGCTGGTAAAGAATAAACGGTTCCTTTCCAGGAACAGCGGTGTCATCTTGATGGTATCCTCGACCTCCCATGTAATTTCCAATGCAAAGATGGACAATGATTTTGGCGTTTTTAATACCTTCGACGGTTCGGTTAAAAGCATCTATACTCCACGCTTCAAAAGTATATGGCCAAAACCACTCATCAAGCTGAATGAATTCAACACCAAGTGCATCCACTTCTTGAATGTCCTCATTAAGGGCCTCTGCAATGGCCATAGCTCGATCCCGAGGTTTCTTATAATAGAGGTCGTTGCTAATATTAGCGAGAGTTCCAGTGGCTGTATACTGTATTTGAACAGGTTTACTCGTATGTTTCTTCACCACCTTTGCAATTGGTGTCATTATTGGGACAGCACGCTTCACAGGTCCTACAAGATTTGGAGAGAAAAGAGTACTGTAAAGTGGAAATGGTAAGTAGGGACCATAAGGCACATACCCACTTAATCGACCAATATAATATGCAACTACTTTAGCATAAGAGCCTGCTGCGAACACCCTTGCATCTACGATGACATCGAGACCTGCACGTTCTTGATCATGGATTACAGTAGCTACCGCATCTTCAAAGACCTCTGTTTCATAGGCATCCTCAAGTAATTCCCCAAATGGCAAATTATAGGTGGCAGCCGTACTATCGTACCACCTTGGGTTAACATAAGCCCCCAACATTTTTGTGGGGAGTAAGACTTCTTGTCCACGGATTTTCATTTTAATTCCCTCCTTCTTCTATTATTAGTCTGGAAAAACTATTCATGAATTTTCCTATTTGTATCCCGATCACCTCCTTGTTCCTTTGCTTATTCTAACCCCATCGATATCTTCGTGCTGCCCCCAGTCTTAAGAGCGGTGGTCTATCTCTGACTAAGGGGTAAGGGAAATAAACCTCAGTCTCTTAACCTCCTCTCCATTCTTCTTAAGAACAACACGGACATGAACCACCTCCGTGCTCTTGCTCCCAGGGGTGGGGTGTTTCGCCCTCTTGTGCAACATCGTCACTTTCACATCGTGTACAAACCCATTTATCCGGAAGCTTCAAGCCCTTAAA
>JBAUII010000137.1:0-3832 GCA_049682815.1 Thermodesulfobacteriota bacterium
TTATCTAAAGGGGGAGAAGTTTGTTGGCGGATCTTCTGGAGCAGGTGCTACATTTATCTTTTTCACGTTGCTGCCCTCCGGCATTGGGTCCTCCCCTTTTATAAAGGGGAGTTAGAGGGGATTTTAAGGTCGTGGTTCCTGATCTTCTCAATACTCATTAGATCCTGACCTATCGTCATGACATGGTTTAGTACAGGCGGCAAATTTCGGAACGCGGTTCAAGTCCTTTTCATTCTGAAAAGGATTAAGGGAAATATATACATTCATGAAATTGTCGGAATCTTGCCCGTGAAGTATCTAACTTGAACAACAATGGAGAAATGATACATCCCTTATCGAAGGCACAGATGAGGCTTGCCCCGTGAGCTTGCTTCTATTTCTCTTCCACATTTTTTAAAAGTTCGGGTAAGGGATTAAAATCTTTGTCGATTGAATATAGTCCTAAGACCGCCATCGCGTCCTGATCTTCTGATGATGTGTTATTATAGGTACTGATTATTTCATATTCATGATCCTTGTATAGGGGAATACCTTTATCGCCATCCGAATAGTATGGTACCTGTGCTAGCCCAATTCTGCCTTCAGCCTGCACAGGCCTGTTTTCATACAGTACCTCATTTGTTGTAAGGTCCTTCAATGCTATATACTCTGCAAATGGGTGCAGATGGACTCCGATAGCGTGTGTCTCAGTGTCATATGGTAGATTCATCTTTTCCGTAACCACCGTATGATTTTCGACACGCCCTGGTTTCACGACCCAATGACCGGAGAAGAGTCGGCCGAGGCGATCCTCGTATATATCTGTGCCGGCATTCTGCCCAGGAAGACATGACGCCCCTTGGTGTTCGGGGAGCGGCTCATTCAAATCAAAAACCGCAGGCTGCCCCTCCATCGATACCATCACATAGGCGCCGTCTTGCCTATACAAAGGAATTAGCGGCTCTTCTAAGTCTTTATTACGTATATACTTAACGGTAACCCTCTGTCGGACCTTGATAGGGAGCTTTTCTCTTGAGTTGAGATTCAAAACCTGAGTCGTTAGCTCTAAAGGAGTGGATGAGAGCACTGGAATTCCATATCCTTCGGGCAACTTGACATCGGTTTGACCCTGGGACAATGTCACCAGTCTGTTGTATGACCCCCTTTTCTGATTACGAAACATAAATCTCTGCGACGGTGAATCTATATCGATGTTGGCATGACACATATACTCGTCAGAGAGAACCTTTTGTCCATCTTCGCTAACAATTTCAGAAGCCATTCCCACTATCCAGAGCAATTGAACATCATCACTATTTTCAAGATAAATATTCTGTACGGAATACGGCCCTTTCATGGACTTGTATTCTTTATCAATAGTGTAAACGGGCGAAAAGAGCGAGTATCTAACCACAGGATATATTTTCCTTATTGTTTGTATTTCATCCTTTTTCGTTTCTGTTTTGTCTTTTGATGAGCCCTTACAAGACGATTGAATAAATACCAGACCCAAGAATAAGAATAAAATTAACAGAAAGTTTAGAGCCTTTGATCTATATATGAGATACATAATACCGACCCCCTTAAATAAATCTATTAACATATAAAAACTTGTCCGAATACTTTCAGGTCAATGCAGATTGAACCGACGTGGAAGAAAATCGGCTATCACCAGCAAAATGTTATCCTAGCTTGGAGCTCTTAGACTTCACTTTTATTTGGAATCTATAGTTGACGAGCATAATTCCCACTCTCGAAAATGTACGGACCAGATATATTTTGCACACTTGCCGTACACGGTGGCTTGTTTCCATCAGTTAGATACTCGAATTGAGTGAGGATAGAGTCGCAGAATATAAATCCCACATTAGGGATTTCACTCACACAGTTGATTTCTTCACAGTATAATTTGCAAAGCCTTTGAGGCCTTCCGGATAGCTCATCGCATCCAGACTCCTCCGTAGCAAACGAGGTAGCGGGAAGTGTCAATAGTACCATCGTAGCGACCAGCATGATAAAAAGTAAGACATTTTTGATGTATTTGTTTATCATGGTCTATCCCTCCTTGTTCTCTCGTTGATAGAAATTATAACATGTAACGAATCCGGATTTCAATCACCTTTATAAAAAAATCAAACATGACCTGGGAGATCTATGATGTTATTTCGAAACTGTTCTCCAAGGAAAAAATTTTCTGAGCATTGGAATCCCTATGGAAAATGGATACGGTAACATAAATTAAATTATGTTCTTTCCTAA
Organism: Thermodesulfobacteriota bacterium; assembly: GCA_049682815.1. Taxonomy (GTDB): domain Bacteria; phylum Desulfobacterota_D; class UBA1144; order Nemesobacterales; family CSP1-2; genus DASWID01. The sequence continues at coordinate 2,239 of JBAUII010000137.1, forward strand.
GCGCTGAGGTGATTTAACTAGTGAATTCCCTATAGCTTGCTACAGGGAGTTTCATTGGCTTTAGGTGGCGTTGGCATAAGCTATAGTTTGGTAGCAGGTTTCTGAAATTCCTTATCCAATACGTATAAGAATATTGTTACCATAGCATCCTGGTCTTGATCGGTTGTATTATTGTATACACTGATAACCTGGTATTCGTGGTCCTTATATAGAGGTATCCCCTTATCGCTCGAGAAATATTCGACTTCTTCAATGCCAATTTTATGTTTTGCTAACCTTGTCTTGCTTTTGTAAACAGTTTTTCCCGTCGTTAAATCTCTTAATTCCACGGACTCAGCGAATGGATGAAGGTGTACAGCAATATAATGTATCGCAGTATCATAGGGTAGATTCATATACTTCGTGGCCAATGTGCGGTTTACTTCTCTTCCCGGCTTTACTACCCAATGGAGGGTAAACTTACGATTAAATTTATCTTCTACAGTGCGAAAATCCGCATTTTGCCCAAGTGAGCACCCTGGACCATGTTCATCTTCATTAGCACTTGCCATGCCGAAATATCCATCTTGGCCTTCAAGAAGCTTAAGTCCAATGGCGCCGATCATCATCAATGGCTTCATGGGAATTGTGAGATCGCTATCGCGAATGTAATCAATTGTAATTTTATGCCTGACCTTATATTTGTTCTCCTTGTCATTAAGGTTTAATACCTGGGTGACGAGATAAAGCGGTTCTGTGGCTAGAACGGGAACGCCAAATCCCTCCGGGAACGCAATATCAAATTGACCCTGGGAAAGGGTAAATAGCCTGGTGCTGGGATTGTTTTTCTCCCATCCGAAAAGCTCCGCATGCTTTCTTATATCAATGTCTAGATTACTGTGACACATGAATTCTTGAGACACCGGTGTTTCCCCATCGGCTCCAACCATGACTGCCTTATAGCCGGTGATCCAGATGAGCTCAGGTTTTTTGCTGCTTAACAATTCCGGGTCCAGGATTAACATATGCTGGCTAGAAGGGCCCTTCATGGATTTGTAAATCCGGTCTATTTCATAAAGAGGGGATACCGTTGTTACCTGCCTTTCAAGGGCCGCATAGCTTAAGTCGGGCGCTCTCGATTCACGGGAGACATCGGGTCGCTTTTTTGATATTAAAAAGAGAGAAATAAGCGTGATAAAAATAAGCAGGACAAATCCGCTTAAGAGGTATGCTGATTTTTTATTATAGGTGAATCTCAGGCCGAATTTTTTCATAAATAAATTGTATTCTCATTATATCACAAACGACTTACCGATACCAAATTTGACCTGTCTTTGTTGGTTGATCGAACAACGTCGCATAGCTACAGAAGGAAACCTAAGTTTCAGCGTTATTAATCTTTTTGTTGTAGTTACTGCTACTCAGGAGAGTAGCAGTAACTACTCATAAAATTCTAAATTAGAGAACCTACCCACCACAGTAGCTGCCGCATACATACTGACAGGTAGGATCCGGAAAGCATACGAGATTGGCGGTGTCTCCCCCCCCGAAGATACCGTGTACGTCGATCTTTGGTATCCACAGGAAAAAGAGATGGCCTTTATAAGCAAACCCA
>JBAUII010000138.1:0-18153 GCA_049682815.1 Thermodesulfobacteriota bacterium
TCTCCCGCCATCCTCAAGTGTTTTAATAGGGGATCCATTGTTTAATTTTTTGTTTTCTTTGTCTTGATACTGAAACGAGTTCAGCACAGGTACAAAGAACCAACTCTTCGACATTGCTCAGGACAAGGCTGCCCAAACCCTGTCATATCGAGCAATGGCGAGATATCTTTCCTTTTTCCATAAATAAAGATCTCTCAGTCACTATGTTCCTTCGAGATGACAATAGCAATGTCACCCTCTTAACGCAATTTTTGGAATGCCGTTCAAGTTCTTTACATTCTGAAAAGGATCGATCGAAATAAATCTATTCATGAAATTGTAGTAGGTTTTTCCACGATATATCTAACATCTACAATCCTGATCCACGCCCCGGCCTCTCTTCGAGACCTATTCGGAATCTCATCGGCCAAGAGTCCAGAGATTTTACGAAAACTAGCTGATGAACCTTTGAAAAGATAACAATTTGAATAGCGCGTTATACCTATAATCTACTTAAGAATCCACTATTTCTACCTTTATATACTCCCCATTTTCGGGAACCCTTATCTCAGTGCCGTTGCTTAATGTAATCTCAAAATCGGCCCTGTATGATCCTGGAATGTCTGTTTCTCCAGGGTTCCACTCATATTTCCCAATGCCAGTTAATGGACTGACAACTACTTCGCCTTCACCTTCGATCCTTTTGACATCTGTACGATCTTCTGGTCCTTCCATAAAGAACTTTATTTGAGCTCCCGTCAAATTGACCGGTAAAAAGGTATCCATATCAAATAGTCTGAATTGCACAGAAGGACTAATTTTCCCCTTTTTAATCTTCAATGACTTCTCGACTTCAATCCTTAACTTCATTGTTCAAATTATATTTCGTGAGACAATTAATTCATCCTTCTAAATAATTAAGAAAAGATTATGCCTGAACGAAGAGCGCACGAGCAAGCTGCAAATTATCGGAGTGCTCACGTCGACTCCATAAAAAAGGAAACAATGCTTGTTTCAGTGCATGGCGAAATTTTCCTTAACAATCAAAAAAAATGTAGTACAATTCCTTGTCAATAAAATCAGTAAAGATCCTCCTAGTGCCCGGGAAATGAGACAATTGAGTCCAATCGCAAAAGCGCCATATCTCATATTTTTTTTGATCTTAACTACTTTTGCATGTAGCCATAACAAGAGTCCATTAAATCAAGACGATAGTTTTCACAACCGGGATTTGGCCGTTGTTTCAATAGCAAATCCGGATTTCGTTGTTCAACCCCCTGTGACCTTTACGTGGTTACCCGAGCCAATCCAGGTATTCGAGGATCCTCGATTTAAGGAGTTACCAATTCAGGAGACATTTAGGAAAGCCATAGCTGAGTCGTTAACAAATAGAGGCTATGAATTTGAGCAATCAACAACTGCTTGGAAATCCGGATCTTCTTCGGTCCATAAAAGGGTAGACATAGGAGCTAAAGACCTTATTTTGGTGAAAGACTGGGAGTGGGCGGGACCTAGTTTCGGCGCTGGGGGGATTCTAAAGGAGCTGACCCTTGACAACAGGAGCAAACGAGATTTAACCGATCTCAAAATCAGAATTGATTATCTTGGTACAAAGGGCCCTAAGGAAGGATACGGAGGTCCAACAAGCATTTTTGTGATACATGACACACTTCCTGCGGGTAGCGTAACAACCTTCAAGGACATAAATATCGGCTTTCGACATCCCGACGAGAGAAGAGAAAGAATGAGGATATTAAGTGCAAAGACGGTTACCAGCGATTTGTTGATAGGTTTTACGCTGTCTCATGAAAGCGCGCTCACTGATCAGGAAATATCCCAGAATTATGACATTACTCCAGACCCATCGACTAATAAAGATAAACTAAACGAGTATCAAAAGGGTACGGTAATAATCGACGTGGCAGACGCTGAGAGCAGAAGCCTTATTTGGAGAGGCGCCTTGCAGGCCTTCGCGAGTTCCGATGTTCCAGAGGACGTGCGACGGGAGAGAATTGATAAAGCCGTAAAGATATTAATTGACAATTTTATTGATTCGACTAAATAAAATGTAATTAAGAGTCGTCAGGACCTACGCTCATACGTCAATCGATTGAGCTGTGTTCCTGTTTTGTCACGGCTGGTTGCTGTTGGGTAATACAATGAATCGTCCCAAGTCCATATAACAAGTCTGTGCAGTTGATGTCGACAACCTTCCTGTCCGGAAATTGGTCTCTAATAATCCTTAATGCTAATTCGTCGTTCTGCTGTCGAAAGGTTGGGACCAAAACTACCTTATTGGCAACATAAAAGTTGAGGTAACTCGCGGGAAGTCTACTGGTTCTACCCCTGACAACCCTGCGAATTGGATGAGGCATCGGCAATTTTATGACATTTAGTTTATTTCCGCCTTGATCCTTTGATTCAAGGAGTATCTGAAAGTTATCTTTCAAGATAGAATAATTCTCGTCTTTTTCATTCTCCTCATAAGCACACAAAACCGTCCTCGGATTGACAAAGCGGACGAGATTATCGATGTGCCCGTCAGTATCGTCTCCAACAATTCCTGATTTTAGCCATATGATGTGACTCACTCCGAAATAGTTCATCAAATATCTTTCCATGTCTCTTTTTGAGAGACTAGGATTTCTGCTAAGGTTCAACAGACATTGCTCAGTCGTTAGCAGAGTACCTTTACCATTGACATCAACCGAGCCTCCTTCAAGGACTATTCCGGGCCTGCAATATGCCAAATGGGTCTCCTGACCGATGATATAAGGGATTTGGGTATCTTTGATTAGATCCTTATATTTCTCCCCCCATGCGTTAAATATCCAGTGAACAATCGCCATCTGCTTTTTCCGCCTATTAACTACGTATATTGGGCCGTAGTCCCTGAACCAGACATCCGCATAATCCCATATATGGAAGTTGACTGTGTTTAAATCAATATTACTCTTGTCTAAGAAAGCCTTTACCTTGGCTTTCATATTCAAATCTCTCACAAAAAGATTGATTGTCTCACCGCTATGCAGCGCTTCAATTATTTCGACATATATTTTCTCGACCTTTTTTACTCTGCTAGGAAATGTCTCCGGGTCATGAGGCCATGACAACCAGGTCGCCTCGTGATTTTCCCATTCGGCAGGCATGATGTATCCCAATTCCTTGGGTGTGTCATTCAAGATAGGCGAATTGATCAAGCCATAGGTCTCGGGACGTCGGTTCTTGATAAATCCCCAACCTTCCTGAATGCGTTTGTTCTGGCTAATATTCAAATCTGCAACCAAAACTTCCTCGTCTTTCTCACTTGCTCTTTTGAGTACCTTTCCAAAGGCATCGCAGAAAAAAGATGATCCCCAGAAGCTTATTTTCCCTTCCCTTCCCACCCGGTTAACGACGGCAACGTGCACTCCATTTGCTATGGCATGGGAACGCTGAATGGTTTTCCAGGCGGAAATCCAATCCGCGTAGGATAGAGAATCGCCTTCGAGATAACCAATAGCAGAAGGGTAGAAGATTACATCCGCACCTTGAAGGGAATTGTTTCGTGCAGCTTCGGGGAACCATTGATCGTAGCAAATTAGTACGCCAAAAGTCAGATTGTGTGTATTAAATACACGATAGCCGGAGTCACTCTCTTCAAAATAGCTCTTCTCATAAAAAAAGGGATCATGCGGGATATGTGTCTTCCGGTATGCCCCAAGAAGAGTCCCGTCAGCATCAATCACGGCAGCAGTGTTGTAGAATTTGCCGCAAGAATCTACTTCAAAGATAGGCGCAATAATTACTACATTTAATTCCTTTGCTAGGCTCGATAAGACGGATGTTGATTCACCGGGAATAGTCTCGGCCAAAAGTGCGACATCTTTCCTCTCATCAACCGGAAAATACCTGGTTCTGTATAATTCTTGAAGACAGATAAACTGGGCACCCCTTTTAGCCGCTTCTTTTATTTTGTCTATAGTTCTTTTAACATTGAGGGCAATATTATTTGAGACACGAGTCTGCACAAGTCCGATACTAACGATACTCTTATTTCTTTTCGTCACCATAATGAGAGACTTTAATTTAACATATTTATTTTCATTATCATTTCTTGATTATTTAATAGGAATCAACCTCATTTGACGATCCTTCCGGTTCGAAAACCATTAAGGCCTCCGGGACTTATACGATAAATAACGACGAACACCATTTTTTGCTTTTCTTCCATTAAAAGAAGTGCGCCGAATCTTTAACTACCTCTTTATAGATTCATATAATTAACCGTCCTTAATATGTATAATGAAATACCACTATTGAATGAAGACTCGAATTTGATTGGCTTAACTATGCCAGGATTTGTGTATACAAGCATATTTGATCTGTGTGTATCTTTTGATGAAAAAAAATACATTCTCGGAACTAAGTGATGTTACGGCATTTTTTCTCAAATACTATAATGAAATTATTGTAATCTCTTTCTCTACTCTCTTTATAGTGATTCGGCACTACCATAGTGTGGGTTATCCATGGTTTAACGCCTTTTTCTATTTAGGAGTACTGCCAGTTATTACAATCCTGATTTTTCTCCGAAAGAACCCGCTCGATTACGGGTTGCGAATCGGAAACTATAAGCTATGGTCAGTCTACGTCTTGGCGTTCCTTATCATTGCCTTGCCCATACTCTATATGACATCTGAACTTTCATCAGTGAGAGGATATTATTCGAGTGAAAATTTCAACCTGCTAACGTACTCTCTTGAGATTTTGATATACATGCTGGGTTGGGAATTTATGTTCCGTGGATTTCTCCTCTTCGGTCTTAAAGAAAGGTTCAAAGAGGGTAGCATCCTTATTCAAATGATACCATTTACAATATTGCATCTTGGAAAACCAGAGATAGAAACATTAAGTTGTGTAATAACTGGTTTGTTGTGGGGTTATATAGCCTACAGGGGAAATTCATTTTGGCCGGCCTATATCATGCATGTGGTTGTGAACATCTCTAATAAATATTTCGTCACCATGGTCTAAATATCAGTAAATAGGCGCTTGCTGTTACCCTGCTTGTATTTCAAGCCTAGTAAAACCTAAAAAGAGAGCGAAGCAGACTTTGTGAGTAGGGCTGCAAGAACCTGTCTTGGCTACACTTACCTCAACCAACTGAAGCCGAGACACAATCTCTAGGCTATTTTCAAGATGAAGTTACCGATGTTCGTCCAATGTTCAAAAAAAGTTATTGCTTAAGCTTATGAAATGTGTATAATGTCAGGTTAGGAGAGTTTAAATTCAACCAAGTGAGGATGGTTAGCCCTTCTACAATAAATACTATTTAGGTCCAAGGTTCATAAAGATATTGCTTAATTTATTCCCATAAAGTCATTCGAGCCAGATATGACTGAATATTCAAAGCGAAAAATAGCGTACTTCTCCATGGAAATAGCTGTTAATCCAGGCATGCCGACTTATAGCGGTGGCCTGGGTATGCTGGCGGGTGATACAATTCGCTCCGCTGCCGACCTCAAAGTTCCTATTGTAGCCGTGTCATTATTACATAGGAAGGGGTATTTTTATCAAAGGCTTGATTCCAATGGATGGCAAAGAGAGGAGCCGGCAGAATGGGTAGTGGAGGATTTCTTGACGGAAATGCCCGAGAGAGTCTCTGTTGCAATTGAGGGCAGGTCAGTTCAGATTCGTGCGTGGAAATACGTGGTCACCGGAATAGCAGGCTTCGAAGTGCCAGTTTATTTTCTTGATACTTATCTTCCAGAGAACTCCGAATCGGATAAAACGTTGACACATTACCTTTATGGAGGAGACCAAAGGTACCGGCTCTGCCAGGAAGTCATCTTAGGTATCGGTGGGGTCAGGATACTTCGTGCGCTCGGGTATCGAGATATAGGGCGATTTCACATGAATGAAGGTCATTCTAGCCTGTTGACACTTGAGCTTCTCAATGAAGAAAGTAAAGATGAACGAAATAATACCTTTACCATTGAAAACATAGAGTCCGTGAAAAAGAGATGTGTTTTCACCACTCATACCCCTGTCGCTGCGGGGCATGATCAGTTTCCGTTGGAGATTGTTAATGATATCATTGGTCTTAAGGCTTCAAATGCCATCAAAGATATCATCAGCTGCAACGGATTACTCAACATGACCCATCTGGCGTTAAATCTGAGTAGTTATATAAACGGTGTCGCAAAGAAGCACGGCGAAGTCTCAAAACTTATGTTCAATGGTTATAATGTTGATGCAATAACAAATGGCATTCACGCGCCTACCTGGGTTTCCAAATACTTCCAAGGACTTTTTGATCGATATGCGCTAGACTGGATGCAGGATAACTTCAACCTCAGGCATGCATTGGAAATTCCTAAATCTGAATTATGGGATGCACATGTAAAAGCGAAAAAAGAATTGATTGAGCATGTAAACAGGGAAACAAATATTGGATTTGACCTGGATCACCTGACCATAGGATTAGCTCGAAGGGCTACTAAATATAAAAGGACGGATCTTATTTTCACTGATATCGAAAGGTTGAAGAGCATTTCAACTGAAATCGGTCCGGTTCAGATCATCATTTCAGGAAAGGCTCATCCACGAGATCATGACGGAAAGGAATTAATACACCGAATATATGAAGTCAAAAAATTGCTCCAAAGAGACGTAAGAATCTCTTACCTTGAGAATTATGATATGGTGCTTTCTAAGATGATAATCGCTGGTGTCGATGTCTGGCTTAACACACCTCAACCGCCACTCGAAGCCTCGGGAACCAGCGGAATGAAAGCAGCGCTAAATGGAGTACCAAGCTTAAGCGTCCTTGACGGATGGTGGATAGAAGGATGTATTGAAGGGGTCACGGGTTGGTCTATCGGCGAGACCAGTCCAAAAATCGATCAGAATAAAGAACAGACCTCCGATGATGCCTCATCTCTTTACCAAAAACTCGAGGAAGTCGTTCTTCCACTCTTCTACAATGACAGAGATAGCTTCACAGATGTAATGCGAAACGCGATAGCCTTAAACGCATCATTTTTCAACACCCAGAGAATGCTTAAAGAATACGTACTAAGAGCCTACTTGAGTTGATTTGAAACGAAATGTAGCGATCAGCGCGAACTTTACACGATTTAGAATTCCAGACTTATGAATTTGGGTGTTTTAGGTACCTTTCGGAGTTATATTACAACAATCCCAGGTTTATCCCCATAACGAAGATAGAGTTTATAGCAAAAGGGTAAGCACCGACACCATTAATATTGATAACATTAATGGCCCAGGTGAAAAACAGCGAATGTTCCTATGCCTCCTAATATTAAAGCCAATTGAAGCATACTATGTTTTATAGTAGCGTAGCGGTGAAGGCTCGGAATTAAGTCCGCTATTGCAATATAGATAAAACTGGATGCGGATATTGCCATTACATAGCCAATTACCATATGCACCTCCATAAGAAAAAGGTAAGCAACTACAGCGCCAAAGAAAGTGCTCAGACTTGATATAATGTTATACAAAAATGCCCGCCCCTTTTTATATCCGCTCTCCAGAAGAATCGCAAAATCGCCGAGTTCCTGGGGTATCTCATGAGAGATTACAGCCAACGACGTCGCAATACCGAGAGGAATGGATGCAACAAATGTGGCAGCAATTATCGCACCATCGACGAAGTTATGGAATGCATCGCCGATTAAGATAAGAGCGCCGGCAGTTCCGTGCGTATCACAGTTCTTATCGTGACAGTGACGCCATATGACTACCTTCTCAAGAATGAAGAATAGAATAATTCCTCCAAGGACAAGAGGAAGACCAGAAGAGGCTGAAATGCGATTCAAGGCCTGCGGAATCAGTCCCAAGAACGCTGCTCCTAAAAGGGTTCCAGTAGCATAACTTATCAGACACGTCATAAGTAGTTGGCGAGTCTTCTCCGGAATTAGCAGGAATAATCCTGCTAAAGAAACTGATCCAACGCTACCCATGAGACTAAAACCCATAATCAAAGGCAATAACATACTCTGTCTCCTTTATTTTGCTTATCACCATAAGCTTGTATTATCCTTCGCCAAGTGATTACATATTTTTGAGTGTATCTATTAAAGTTATCATTTATTAAAAGATCTATTAATGAGGCGTTTCATTTTACTCCCCTTGCTACAACAAAAGAGCCTTCACCATATCCTTCCTTCAGTTCTTCGATGTCTCCTATTTCATTTGAGTCGCGAAAGATTGTCTGGACAAAACTAATATCTCTAAATCCCACTTTTTTCAAATAGTAACCAACTTCTTCAGGTGTATAAAAATTGGCTTCCTTATGGAACACATTTTCACTTTTGGTCACTTGATATGTAGCTCCAATAGAGCTGGCCCGATCTATGAAACCAATTATGATAACCCCTCCACTTTTTAGAACGCGAGATCCCTCTCTTAAGGCAGTTTCTAGATTGTCAACAAAACAAATAACAGTAATCATAAGTACAATTTCAAAGAGCTCTCCCTTAATTGGAAGTGCTTCCGCTATTGCGCGGATAACGTTAATTCCTCTTCTTCGTGCGACTTTTCCCATCGACATCGATGGCTCAATGCCAAATTTAATACCCAGCGGTTTGGCGAATCGGCCCGTTCCTACACCAATCTCAATTCCGATACCCTGCTCTGGCAACATGGATCTTACAGCCTGAAGTTCAGATTCATATGCGAACCGGTTTCTTTCAAACCACTCATCGTACCTGCTTGTGTATTTTTCAAAGGGTTCTACTTTTGCCATTAATCCATTTTATGTCTATCCAAATCGATGAGATACAGCTGGATTATCCTCATTGCTAGCCCCACATAACACACCTTTCAATTGTCAGAGCATCTTTACTCAGTATGGCTACGATTAATTGTTCACCTTATTACCAAGAGCTTACGCCAGGTGGATAATCTCTGAAGAAAGTACAGTTCTTTCCTAACTATGCAATGCCAAAGGCATTCAGTTTCTTAAGCCCGATCCTTTCGGACCTCTCAGTGCAATTTCGAACTTATAGTTACTGGTTCGTATTACACGTCATAAGCTAAAGACCCTTCACGAGACGGCGTAACTCCCGCGCATGTCCTCCTTCATCCGCCGCCATCCCTTCAAGCGATACCATTAACTCCTCGTCACCCAAATTCTCAGCTTATTAAGCCCGCTTCCTTATAGTTTTCGCTTTGCTTTACTCCATTTGCAAGGCCAGTTCGAGCACAGCTTTTAGATCCTCAATCTTGTCAAAGCACTTAGGCGTAGTATTTGGTTCACCACCAAGGTCAACAATCACATCGGTGAGAAATGTAGCGTGACCCAACTCATTATGCACCTGTTTTTGCAAAATCTGCCGTAGTTCAGAACCTACGAGCCGAAGGGATTTACTAGCTTGGTATGTTTACCTGATTACGGTTCCCAACTCTGCTGCCAGATCCTCATTTAGTCAATTGATTAGATCCTTTTTTTGTCGCCATGTCTTCCTCCTGTTACTCTTCGATGCTTCTATTATACACGCTCATTAAGTTTCAAATATTAATCCGTAATCAATACATACCGACAGAAAACTTTTCTATCTCGCCTTTCTAAATTTCTTGGCAAAATGTTTTATAAATTTTGAAATGATGCCCAAAGCGTTTTAGTGCCGTAAATTCAATGTACATCTTAATTGCTTAACACGCGCGTATCTTTCATACATCTTTGAGTAATTCGTGTCAAAAGTTGTCGTCAGATGTTAGACAATCTGACACAGCAATAGAAAAAAAGTCTGGATTTTGGTGACCAAAAAAACACAGTTAATATTTGGTAGCTAAAATAATCTAACTTGGAATAAGAATTGCAAATCTAAGGAGAAATATACGATGAGAAACTTAGCCATTGTTATAATATCCACTTTGATATTTCTTGCGGGGACAGGCCATTCCATAGCTCAGAAGGTTCATATTGTTCGACTAGCTCGAGGACAGGTAAATGTTGATAAGACAAAGCCGAAAGAGTTCACGGCTCTTTTAATATCCCGAGGTGGAAGTGGAGGCATTATCGTAACTGCCGCCGAAAATCCTAGTTTTGGTGACATTAAGACTATTTATGCGACTGAAAAAAAAGAACTCCCTGACATTGGAATACCTATCGTGGAAACCACGCCTTCTGGAATTTCCTTACACGTTATTTTCGAAGATAATATTTATAACCTACCCCCCGACGCCTGGATCACCTTCAACATTTACCAGGCCGGATCCACGTCTATATGTTCGTACAGTAAAGATTCTGTAATATGCGGCTGTGAGAAGACATATGTTGACAACAAATGTATATAAAAACAGCTTAAATCGACACACTGGGTGTGATTATCTCCGCTAATGCTATCAATGGGCTCATATTATATGATGATCAAACTTACATTTGTATAAAAAGGAGGGGAAACTGAAGGTTGTATTGGTAACGATATTAGCAGGCATATTGGCAAGCACTTGCAGAGTGATTTTTCTGGAATTAATCAGTAAACTTCGCGCAGTTCATGTCGATATGATAAAGGCAATAGGAACGCTCTACCATGGAGAATATGGACACCCTCTGTTTAGAGGTCTTGGTGCTCATTATTTTTTCGGAATTATTTCAGCTTTTATTTATCTTCTCCTGTTATCAACCCGGTACTATACTTTCTTCAGCCGGCTTTGGAGCATTAATTGGCTTCTTTCATGGATGTGTTGTAAGCTTCACATTAACAGTGGTAGTAGATGAAGATCATCCAATCCGGCAATTTCGAACTTACGGATATGAGGTTGTATTGTATCACTGGGTCGCTCAGATTCTGTACGGGATAGTGTTGGGAGCTGGAGTTGGAACAGTCCACCCAAAGCTTTTTTAACCACACTATAGATTAACTTTAGTTTTATAATTCTTGAGGAGTAATTTCATGGCCAGAGCTAAGCACGAAGTGTTAGAAATTATTTCTGTCTTGCCAGAAGTAATTATTGATGCCACTGAATGGACAGTGGATGATTTGAGAGAATTTGCCTCTGTTGGGAGACTATCAAATACGAAGGTTGTCATTAAAAATACTAATCGACTTTCTTACAATGACTTAAGACTTATCCTGGATATTCAAGGAAGTATCGCAATAAATAAGAACGTTTCGTTAGAGTTGTAAGGGCAAAGCGGGTCCACGGAGTCATTCCGACACCTTATCCCCCTGAAGATTTACAAAGTCACTAAATACGGTGCTTTAGCCACTTTTCCGAGTTTGACTCTTATAGCATCAATCTTATAGCTACACTTAAAGTGCAAGGTTCAGAACAGACCCCCATTATTAATTCCTATAAAATTAGCAGCCCCGGCCTTCGTGACGACTAGAGAGCAACATGGTTCTACGGATATGGGCACCCATTGACCCATCTATAACATCGACCTGTTTCGGTGGAGCTTGTGTTGGCGCTACCACACGCAACCACTACGTGCGGGGTGCTCAGAACACGTTGCAGAAGCTAGCATTGTTAGCGCAGCTGCCGCGGGATGTTATGTGAAACTTCGCAGATTGTGTCGCAGTCGGCTGCGGAGACGTCCCCCGAGTATTTTAGCACATGCACAAATAGCCTGCATGTTTCTGATAACGGTTCAATCAGAAGTAGTAAGTTTTAGACACGTGATTCTTGACCCTACACTTTTCATGTCTCTTCCATAGTCTTCTCATTCCAATTGTAAATGCTGGAAGCAGGAATACGAAAAGACTGGTAGCAGCACGAGTACCGGATACGGGACCTGTCGAGGCGATTAAACCACATCCACCCCCGCCTCCCTCCCCTTCTTCCGCTGTAATCAACAACGGGCGCATCATTTCGTTGTCCTCGTGCTCCAGGATGTGGCAGTGCCAGACGTAAAGCCCCGGGAGGTCGAACAAAACCTTGACCCGAGTGATCTCTCCCGGATAGGCGATCACGGTGTCCTTAAAGCCTGTCTCCCCGGGCTCCGGGCCACGAATATCCCCATCTTCATCTACTCCTTCTTCGAATATCCCGATATCTTCTATTTCTTCTCGGCTCACAACCTCGAACTGTACCTCGTGGATGTGGATGGGATGAGCGTCCTCGGTGAAGTTGTGTATCTCCCAGACTTCAATGGAGTTCAAGACTGGGTTCTCTGTAATGTCTTCGTCCCACCCCAGCGGGATCGGGTTGCCCGTGTCGTCGAGCGTGCCTAGATCAGCTTCAATGGGACCGTCGAAGCCAGGGAACGTACTCGATTCTTCGTTGAGGGAGACTCGGCGGCTATTGTCCTCCTGGCCAAGGGGCGTAATGGCAGGCAGCACCAGATCCATGGGCGGGGTGCTCTCATCTTCCCCGTTAGCCGCCACTACCCGGAATTGCATTATCTGGCCGGTCGTATCAGGATCCGCCGGGTCGAAATCAATACCCGGTACGCCCCCTCCGAAGGGCTCATCCGGACCTTCGTTAATGAAGTAGATCTCTGTGCCCACCGGCAGGCCAGTAAAGTCGATGATTACATCGGCTCGTTCGGCCGGGGCCATGAGAAGTTGATCGAGCATCACCGGCGCCGGCAAGAAACCGCCGTCGGCACCAATCTGCCAGAAGGGGAGTGCCGGCGTTGCCGGTCTTGTCGCCAGGGCATTGGTGACCAGCTTCAGGATCAGGAACCTGGAGTTGGAACCGTTCAGGAAACGGAAGCGGTAGCGGCGCTGCTCGACTTCCAGGAAGGGCCAGGTGCGGCCATTGGCCACCATGGTGTTGCCGAAGAACTCAGGGTTCCAGGTCGGTGGAACGTCGCTGTCGGGAATGTAGGGTCCTGTGAAGCCGTCGAAGAATTCACGGCTATCTGGATAGAACAACGAGCCATCCGCGTTGAACGAGCGGTCCTGGATCGCCACTGGGATCTCATAGAATCTGCCGAAAGGGTCGGCCCCAACACCGGGGGCGGGGCCTGGGAGTACCCCAACTGGAAGGTCACCGGGGCCGGGACCATTCCGAAGTAGATAGAACCCGGCTGGTCCAGCGTATACATTCAGGCGGGTCATGCCCAGCGTGTGGTCGTGGAACCAGAGTGTGGCTGCATGCTGGTCGTTTTCATACTGGAACGTCGCCGTGCCGGGCTCCCAGGTCACACCCCACTTGTTAGAGAATTCGGTCTTGAAGAACTCGTACTGTGTCCCCTCCGTGGCAAAGCCCGACGGAATATTGTTTGCCGCGGGCAGGTACCAGGCCTCGGGGTAGCCGTCGCTCTCTTGAGCGTTATGCCCCCCGTGCAGATGGACCACGATGGGAACTGGACCTGAATACGGATCAGGCGTGCTCGTGAATGTGGGGTGCGTATCCCGGCCAGCGATGCCACCCGGCGGATTAGCCCAGTGAAGGGTTGGGTCCACCGGCAGGATATGGGGGAGGAAGTCGCCTGTGTCGGGATCCTTAAGGTCGTTGATCCATTTTACCCGAACCGGGCGGTCGAACTTAGCTTCAATGGTGAAGGCCGGGTAGTTGAACGTGCCGGGATGGTTCACCGAGCCATAGCTCCATACGGTTGTCATGGGCATACCAGTGGGCAGGATCTGCTGCTGGAACTGCCTGACCGCAATTTCGTAGTAGTCAATATTCTTGCCGTCACTAACTTCTATTTCGCCTGTTCGAGGCATAGCTGGCGGGATGATCAGCGGCAATTGGTATTTCAGGATTGAGTTTGGGTCCAAAGACCCACCCGGTATCGGAGTCGCAAACACAGCCGGGACTCCCCAGTTCACCAGCGCAAGGACCCCTGCTATAATCATAACGCCAAACACACTAAAATTTTTGCTTCGTTTCATAATTTATCTTTACCTCCATAGCTCTTGGAGTAAAAAAATGTACTTGACAAAATTATGGCATTCACAATGACAAAAAGCGTGTCAAACTACACACTGATTTGTGGACGGATGCTCTGTCCAAACTAGACAATGCACACGAATCTTTCTGAATTTGGAATAATATAATAGGGTAATTTAGGAGCCGCTTGTGAACACTCTCTACAAAAGGCGGATTACCGTTAGTTATTTCATGTTTTGGATGGTCTATCCCCAGTTTAGTGTGATAAGTCCATAAGCATCCCTCCACCGTCTTGAAATCTTAAATTCATATAGCAAAACTATTAATCCAATTGAAGCACAATCGCAAAGAATTGTCAACAAATTGTAATTTTCTCCTGCTAAAACAGAACACAAGACAAAAAGCTGGCAACCCTCTGACCCGCTCGATCCACTCGGAACCCAAATTAAGACCTGATTTCCCTTATACTTAATCCCTTTTTGTGTCTTTCGTAGTATATCTCATAACTTCTAATCAATTGCTCATTCAATAACTCAAGGGCGCTCTACTTCTCTTATTTCGAGTCATATTTTTCAAGTCTTTTAGGACACTTCTTACACACAGATGGGAAAGAAACATTTGCGTCCTTGCAGAATTTATCACCTAAAATTCGTAACGAATTGATGGGTCAGTTCTACACTTTATACCCAACTAAGATTTACAAGGTCATTAAATACATTGGGTTAGCCAGTTTTCGGAGTCCCATTTCAATAGTATTATATTTATACCTATGTGCTTTATAGTGCAAGGTTCAGAACAGACCCCCATCAATATTATCATTTAACCCGAGAAAGAATGCCAAGTCTTACCTTTACTCCTAATAACTATGAATGTAATATGTCTTTTCTAAATAAAAGCTGAATTAGACATGGATATTGCTATACTTATTTATGATGGTTTTACCGCTCTAGATGCTGTAGGACCGTATGAAGTTTTGAGCTGTCTTCCAAACGCTAAGGTGCATTTTGTTGCAAAAGAACCTGGTTTGAAACGCACTCATACAAAGGCTCTTTCACTCTCTGCCGATTATAAACTCACCGATCTCCCGAATCCCGATATCGTCGTAATCCCTGGAGGAACCAAGGGTACTATGACTGCGGCTAAAGACGAAACTACATTAGATTGGATCAAGGAGGCACATGCGTCCTCAAAATGGACGACATCGGTGTGCACCGGGGCGCTAATTCTTGGTGCCGCCGGGATCTTACGGGAATTGAAAGCTACAACGCATTGGTATGCCAAGGACTACCTTTCGCAATTTGGAGCGGAGTACACAAATGATCGCGTGGTACAGCAGGGAAAGATTATCACTGCAGCTGGTGTTTCATCAGGAATTGATATGGCTCTGCACCTTGCTCGAGAGATCGCAGGAAAGGAGATGGCGCAGGTTATTCAGCTACTAATAGAATACGATCCAACGCCCCCCTTCGATTCCGGATCACTTCTAAAGGCCGATAAGTCAATTATCGAAATAGCTCGGGACGCAGCAAAGCGCGAATTTGAGTGATTAATGCATAATTGTTAAATCAAATTCCTATCCAGCGTCCTGTATTGTATAGCTTCAGAGATACGATGTGATTGGACCTGCTCATTACCTTCGAGATCGGCGATTGTGCGTGCCGCTTTCAGAATCCTATCGTAAGCCCTAGCGCTCAGGCCAAACTTGTTTATCGCAGTCTCTAGGAGCTTATGCCCTGACTCATCAGGCTTTGAATATTTCCTCACCACTCTTGGTGGCGTCAGTGAGTTGGAGTGGGCCTTCATCCTCCCAAACCTGTCTTTTTGAATCCCGCGTGCGGCGTTCACCCGTCTTCTTATCTCAGAAGAGGTCTCGCCCTTGTCCTCGCCTGAGAGCTCTTTGTACCTGACGGGTGGGGACCTCGATATGGATATCAATTCTATCCAAGAGCGGACCCGAGACCTTCGCCCTGTATTTTTGAATGAGAATCGGCGAACATGTACATTCCTTTAGTGGATCTCCATAGTACCCACAAGGGCATCCGTGCGGTCTACAATCAAAAAATCATACATGGGAATTAGTGAAAACTCATTGAGTTCACTAAATCGGGTAGGGTTATAAAAATCCCACGATAGATTTGAACTTGTGCTTTAGGAAATCATAAATTTCATCGTCGCAAGTAAACACTTCCCGAAGGGTAAGAACGGTATTATCCTTCCATATCCTCTAAATATATATAGAGTTCCGACCAACTTTTAATTAAGCTATTTAAAGGGCAGTTAAGTAAGATACTGGAGTACGTCATGCTAGAACACGGCAGCTTCGGTGCTGAGCGTGTTGTCGCGCAAAAGTACCTAGTATCTGTATCTCAATTTATTCGACAACCGAGGAGGATGCACAGGCATCATTGAACGGTTCAGGAAATTGGATTTTTCAAATGTAATGAACCATGATATTATGATAGCAAGTCCTTATTCTAAATAGTAAGATATTACACACGGAGGCGCACGATGTTTAAGATTTCGAAGTTATCTCAAGAAGGGCCAGGCTTCAGGAGTCAGACTATAACAGACAAATTGGCGTACTGCCAAGCTCAATAGATATTTGGTTACAGCAATGAAATAATAAAATTGAGTGACTAGTATGCACCAGTTCCGTAACCTAACCAAAGACTTAGAAATATCATATACCATTACTCAAGCAGTTCATAAATATCTTGATTTAGACAAGGTTTTTAAAATCGCGCTAGATATGACGATTGCTTTAGAAAATGTTGATATGGCATTTATCTATCTCGTTGATTTTGGCAGAAAGGAAGCAGTTCTCCGAGCTCAAAGAAATGTTCCTGAAGATTATATAAAAAGGGCTGGAAGGATACCTTATCCTAAAGGCATAACTTGGAAAATAATTGATTCGGGGAAAACAATAAATATCGAAGACATCCAAAAAGATCCATACGTTGGTCCGGCAGGAAGGAAGCTTGGGCATCACGGGGTGCTAGGGATACCCATCACAATTGAGGACAAAGTTATTGGAGTCATCTATTTTGCAAGCTATAAAGAACGTCAATTTAGAGCTCAAGAAGTGGACCTACTCTCATCGATTGGTAACCAGATCGCAATATCCGTCGCAAAGGCACAGTTATACAGAGAATTGACTAGAAGGAATCAGTATCAGACTATTGTTAGTGTTGTAACTCAAGCTGTACACCAATCTATCGATCTGATAGAAGTTTTAGAAAATGCCACTGAGTCAATGATTGAGAACATAGATAGAGCAGACTCGATCACAATCTACCTTATTGAAGGAAATGAGGCAGTATTGAAGGCGCATAGGGGTCTCACCGATCAATATATTAAACAGGCAGGAAGGATTTTATATCCGAAAGGTGCAACATGGAAAGCAATTATAGAAGGGACCCCAATATATTGTGAAGATGTAGAATTGGATAAGTTTATAGGCCCCGCCGGGAAGAAAATGGGAACGAAGAGTTACTTGTGCACGCCGATTCGGTTTGATGGCAAACCTGTTGGGAGTTTAAACATCACTTCTTTTTCTAAAAATGCCTTCGCAGAAGAAGAGTTAAAATTACTAAGTATCGTCGCGCAACAAATCGAGGTGGCAATTCACAACGCAAAGCAAGCAGAGGTATTACGGGAGAGTGAGGAACGATGCCGTACTCTAATCGAACATACTTACGGAGTCATATGTGAAGCAAGTATCGAGGGTCGATTTTTGTACATCAGCCCCACAGATGAAGTTTTAGGTTATCAACCCAGAGACCTTTTGGGAAAAAGTATTTTTGATAATATTCATCCTGAAGATCACTCCGCTGTAATAAAAGAATTTCAGAAGGCGGTTAGAGATTTCTCTTCAGAAAGTGTTATATTCAGATATCAACACAAGAATGGAAACTGGCACTGGATTGAAAGCACAGGTAAACCCTTTAAGACCGCAACCGATGAAATTAGAGTGATTATTGCCTCACGTGACATAACTGAGCGTAAACAAAATGAGCAACTATTAAAAACTTCGCACGAACGTTTACGTGCCCTAGCTACCCATCTTCAATCAGTGCGAGAAGAAGAAAGAACTCGAATTGCACGCGAGATCCACGATGAATTGGGACAAACATTGACGGGAATGCAAATGAGTCTATCATGGTTGGACAAGCAGTTGTCTAAACTGGATGATAGTGATTTCACGAGTCAATCCATTATACGAAAGGAAATAGTAAACATATCAAGACTCGTTGATACCGCTATCCAAACGGTTCAAGAGATTACAACAGAATTGAGGCCAGTATTATTGGATGACTTTGGTCTTAGGGCAGCCATTGAATGGCAAGCACAAGAATTTCAAACTCGCACAGGAATTGGATG
>JBAUII010000139.1:0-10052 GCA_049682815.1 Thermodesulfobacteriota bacterium
AACCCTATAATGGAACGGGTAATCAAACGCTCTGCCAATGCCGAAGGAGATTGCTTCGAGACTTTTTAAGTCTCTCGCAATGACATCTGAGACTTTCAGTTTCTGTTATGATACCCTGCAGCTTGCTGCAGGGAGTTTCATTGACCATAATGATCACGAAGCACTACATTTGTCATGACCCCAACTCAGACCCAGGTTGACAAAAGGGGAGATGCAGGGCTGATACCCTTTAGGTTGCTGCAGGGTTATTCACTGAGCACATGATATTCTGATACACTAAAGATTATGGACTCATAAATATTTTTTTACACGAACCTTGACTTTCATGTCCATTAAGTGATACACTGAGCCTACCAGAATTTTTAGTTTCCGGGTGAGAGTGGAAATTAGGTTGGGGGTTAAGCTGATGATTTTGGCCTTTCCTTTTGAAAATACTCTTTGCGGTTCAAGATTAGCAACATATCTTTTATAATACGAAAAATAAAATTCAAAGGAGGGATTTATCATGCAAAAATTTTTCTTAAATGGGCTAGTCACGGCCTTTCTAGTATTTTTGGTATACGGAGTTGCACAGGCCCAGCCAAATCTAACACTCCCGGACGAGCTCGCCATTCTGGGTGGTTCGGTTGAAGTCGGATTAGATTTTGAAAACAATGGTGAGGTTACTGCTGCTGAGTTGGATATATTGTTTGACGACACAATCGTGAGCATCGATCCGGATACCGATATAGAGGCAAGCGCGGCATTGGATGCCGCTGGTTTCACGTTGTTTCCAAATGTAGTAGGCGGTACCATCACTTTAGCGATTATAAACCTGGAGGATCCTGCAGCCTTGATTCCTAATGGAGAGATTGTTCTGATGGATTTTAGCGCGGATCAGGTAGGGCTTACGGATTTAATGTTTAGTGGTGTTGTGTTGGGCGATGCGGGAGGCATGCCGGTGCTGGTTGATACTTTGACAGATGGTTCGATCGAAGTCGAGGCGGCGCCGCCTGCGGAAATAAACGTGACAATTGAAAAAGATGCTGACACTAACAGGGTCGATCCAGATGTCCCAGTGTTGATAAGTTACGACATAATATTGGAAGGAGTGGGTGAGCCGGGCGGAGTGGCTACAGATGTTATCGTAACAGATGCGCTGCCGGACGGGGCTGCATTTCAAGCTGCCGACTCGTCGCCAGAGTGCGAAATGCTGCTAGGTCCTCCAAACTCGGTGGAGTGCGAAGTGGGCACTGTCGACGAAGGCGAAATAGTCGTATTGACTATAGTAATAAGCATAACCCGGGAGAGTGGGGATGATATATTTAACGAAGCCCTAGTAGATTTTCTGAACGGATTTGGTGACCCGGTCGAAAATGCGTCCAACGTAGTCACCGTTAGGGTTGGTGGTGGTGGCGGCGGTGGTGATGATGGTTGCGCATTAGCAAGTTCAGGAAATACGAGTGGAATCGGTTCCCTTGGACTTTTTGCAGTGCTTCTTATCCCGGTATTCGCAATCGGACTAAGGAGGCTTATCAGGAAGAATTGCAAATAATGAAGTTGAGCTAGAGTTAGCGGAGGCGACAGTATTCGTGTCGCCTCCATCATTTTTAATCATGTTCGAGTCTTTTATTGTTCGATTGACCCCGTCAATTCAAAGGTGGTATGACCTTGCGAATTGGTACGTGTTTGTTGAAGTTTCTTTTTTTCATCTTAATCATGCAGGCTTTTTTAGCCTGCACGGAAGACAACAAACTCTCGCAAGAGAATACATCTCCAACTAAAATCTCATCTAACCTTTTACGTGTGATGAATTATTTGGATTCTGACTCATCATCAAAACAAGGTAAAGGTCTAACTCACAACACCAGAACCGCTCGAATTGATAAAGAAGGGAAGATACAAATTTATATAATTTTGTACCAAATTGACGATATAATATTAGAAGATCTTAAAAAGAATGGAGTGAAAGTTGATATATACGACAGTGAACAAAAATTAGTTCAGGGTTGGGCAAAGCCTGAAAAAATTAAAACCATCAGTGAATTCTCATACGTGAAATTCATTGATTTGCCCACATATGGTGTATCAAATTGATGGGAGGATGGGAAAATGATTAAATCAATATTTCTAATAGGTGCAATATCCTTAACCTTCGCTCTTTCAAGCGATGCAGATAACTTGATTACCAGATCAAAAGAAGAAACGAATATTTCATCTGCTCTATCCAATGCTTTGAGGAATAAAAGTGCGGAAGCTCAATCTCTCAAGTCAGAGAAAACTGAAACCCTATCTTTCGCAAGAGATGCCGTTAAATATGATCAGGAGGGAATGGCTCAAGTCTACATCACGCTTTATGAATTAAACCAGGAAAACCTAGACAAATTAAAAAGCGAAGGAGTAAACATAGAAATATACGATGAATCCCAAAATTTAGTCCAGGGAAAAATTGAACCAGACAATATTGATAATATATCGGCATTGCCTTTTGTTAAGTTCATTGATTTGCCAAATTATGGCTTTAATAATGCGGGTTCTGTCCAAACAGAAGGAGACGCTGTGCTTATGGCAGATGAGGCGAGAGAGGCTTTTGGAGTAGATGGAATGGGTATAAAGGTAGGCGTTATCTCAGATGGGATTGATGGACTCACAGAAAGTTTAGGGACCGGAGACTTGCCACCAGGTGGCATTAATATTCCTACATCGCCACTGACCGGTGGAGGTATCAGTATCGATGACCCTTGCCCCGGATTCTCACCTGCGACATCAACACCAGGTGCCAGACCTGATGTAACGACTGGAGCGGAAGGCACGGCGATGCTGGAGATAATACATGATGTAGCACCTGGAGTGGAACTTTACTTCGCGCCTGGATTAGCTTCTGACTTAGAACATCGGCGATCTCGTAGATGCCTTACTGAAGAAGTGGATATAATTGCTGATGATATCGCATTTTTTAATGCTGGCCCGTATGATGGAACAAGTGCGGTTTCACAGGAAGGCACAGATTCGGTACTCGCGGGAGTATCTAATTTCATAGCAGTTGGGAATGATGCCTTAAATCATTATCAGGGAATGTTTAGTGACACTGATGGGGATGGTGTACACGAATTTGATGTCAGCCTAGGACAGCCGTTTAACGATAATTCGGGCGAAACATTAAATATCACTATCCCAGCTGGCGCGGTAGTATCTATAACCCTACAATGGAATGATCCCTTTGGAGGTTCAGGCAATGATTATGACTTATTTCTGGTTACCCCAGGTGATCCTGCTGATGTCCTGACTGCAGGTGTGATATCTGGCTCGATAAATTTCCAGGACGGAGACGACAATCCAGCGGAAACCATATCAGGATTACTGAACGATACCGGAGTTCCGGTCACGGTAGGAATAGTTATTATTGATCCTCTTAAGGTTCTAGCATTGGGTAATGCCTCGCCTAGAGAGTTTGATTTGTTTGTACTGGGTATCCCTGATATTCCCGGACTCGACGAATTTCATGTTCCCCAAAGTAGTGTTCCCAATAATAGCGATGCAGATTTAGTTTGTTCTATAGGTGCAAGTGGTTTAGGAGTCCTCCAAAGTATAAACGACATAAGGCCGTACAGCTCAAGAGGGCCCACAAACGATGGGAGAATAAAACCGGAATTGGTTGCACCTGATGGTGTTTCAATTACCGGTGCTGGTGGCTTTTCGGTTCCCTTCTTCGGAACATCAGCAGCAGCCCCGCACGCCGCTGGCGTTGCCGCCCTAATACTCGAAGCCGATCCGACCTTGACGCCATCTGACCTATCTGGCGTCCTGCAAACTTCTGCTGTGGACTTGGGACCTCCTGGATCAGACAATACTTTCGGATTTGGAAGAATAAATGCACTCGCTGCTGTCCAGTCCGTAATGGGGGATGGAGATGGATTCGCTCCGGGAGATGCTAACGGGGACGGAGATATCAATATCCTTGATGTAACGGCGTTACTCAATGATATTCTAGAGATTTCCCCTGCTTCCGGAGATGGGGACTGTAATGAAGACGGCGACGTTAATATCTTAGATGTTACCTGTGTCTTAAACGAGATTTTGGGCGGCTGAGTGCCGACGCATCTGTTTAGGCAAGTCGTAATAAATTTGTGTAGACGATAGGATGGGATTTCGAGTGAGGTGACTGAAATGTAGTTCATATCATATCAAGGAGGGTTGAAAAATGGCCATCACAAGATATTCCTTATCAAGGGTAATAAAGCAGTTAGCGCTTATTATCTTTCTTATATATTGTTTTTCAGCTTTTTTCCTCGAATTTAAAGCAAAAGCCCAACCGGTTTGTATAATAGACCAGATAACAGACACTCCGGGGGGATCTAACTCGAGACCTTCGATTAGCTCAGATGGCTCCCGGATAGCGTTTGATACCGCGCTGAATATAACCGGAGGCAACCTCGATGGTAATCGTGAGATATTCTTATTTGACACAAATACAATGATGTTCACACAGATAACGGATACTATGGGAGCGAGCAACAACGATGCTGTCATAAGCTCAGACGGTACCAGCATAGTTTTTGATTCCACTAATGATATTGTTGGAGAAAACCCCGAGGAAGTCAGCGAGCTATATCTTTTTGACACGAATGCTATGATGTTCACACAGATAACAGATACCGAAGGGGAGGGGTTAGATTCTGCTAACCTTTCTCCCACAATAAATTCAGATGGTACCCGGATTGCTTTTGAGACTGACAATGATCTGACTGGAGACAACACAGATGGCAATCATGAGATATTTTTATTTAATACAAATACGGCGGCGACTACACAGATAACAGATACTACTACGGGGTTCGGTAGTGCCAATCCATCCATAAACTCAGACGGTATAATGATAGCGTTTCAGTCCAGCCAGGATATCACCGGAAGCAACGCTGATGGTAATCTCGAGATATTCTTATTTAACTCAAATACAGTGACATTTTCGGAGATAACGGATACAATGGGGGAACTTAATGTGAGTCCAGTCGTGAACTCAGATGTAAGCAAGATTGCATTTAACTCCACTGCTGATATAACGGGAAATAACCTTGATGAGAACAGCGAGATATTTTTATTTGACACAAATTCGGCGATGTTTACTCAGATAACTGACACTACCGGGGAAGGCAATTTCGCCAATACCAATACTAGGATAAGCTCAGACGGTACTCGCATTGCTTTTCTGTCTAACAGGGATCTGACCGGAGACAACCCCGATGGTAACGATGAGATAATTCTCTTTGATACCGATATAATGACTTTCACACAGATTACAGACACTGCGGGTGATGATAACTTTAGCCCGACGATAAACTCAGACGGCAGCAGAATTGCTTTTCAGTCGAACCATGATCTAATCGGAGACAACCCCGAGGGGAATTTCGAGATCTTTCTCGCGAGATGCTTTGATGGAATTATTCCCGGAGATGCTAATGGGGACGGAGATATCAACATCCTGGATGTCACCGCGCTATTAAACGATATACTCGAGATCTCCCCTGCCGCTGGAAACGGGGATTGTAACGAGGATCTTGTGGTTAACATTCTAGATGTCACCTGCGTGTTGAATATCATCCTGGGGGGTTAAACACTTATTTGTGACTGATGAAAACGAGATTATTCATCGAGAGAAACGAATGCATTATCTTTTGCCATCATTAGCATAACCGAAATCGTCTTCTTCATGATAACGAGAGATTCGAATCTTATTTGACAGAGAAAACAAAGGAGGTACGAAATGAAAATATCAAAATCCGGTTATTCAGCTTTACCTTTATTACCTTTGGTGATTTTTCTTTTGATAGGACTTCCAACTCTAGCACAGGCGCAGGTAAATTGCCTGTTCACGCAAATCACGGATACCTCAGAGGGTGACAACATTAGACCGGGCATCAGCTCAGAGGGCACCAGAATTGCGTTTAGTTCTTCTAATGACCTCACAGGAGAAAATCCCGATGGTAACGACGAGGTATTCCTGTTTGATACTAGTTCTTCGAGTTTTACACAGATTACTGATTCTACAGGAGGCGTGCTGAATTCTAGCTTTAGACTGTCCTTAAATTCAGACGGCACCAAAATTTCGTTTATGTCCAACCGGGATCTTGCCGGAGACAACGCCGACGAAAATGATGAGATCTTTCTTTTCGACACAAATTCGATGGCTCTAACCCAGATTACTGACTCTACAGGGGACGCCACGCGACGTCCAGCCATAAACTCAGACGGCACCAAAATTGCACTTGAATCCGAGGACGACCTTACGGGCGGAAACCCGGGTACTCACGCACAGATATTCCTGTTCGATTCAAATTCCGCTATGATTACTCAGATCACCAATTCTACCGGCCCAAGCAGCTTTAGGCCAAGTATAAACTCAGACGGCACTAGAATCGCCTTCGATTCTCTATTTGACTTCACAGGTGATAACGCTGACAACAACAATGAGATTTTTCTTTTTGACGCGAATACAATGATGTTTACTCAGATAACCGATACTACAGCAGGCAATACCAGAACGCCATCAATAAATTCAGATGGAACACGCATTGCATTTCGGTCTGGGGCAGACCTCACTGGCGAGAACCCCGACGGAAATGATGAGATATTCCTGTTTGATACGAATTCCATGGTGGTAAGCCAGATCACTGATTCTACAGGGGACCTGTCGTTTGGGGGTCAGACGCCTAATAACGGTAACCCATCTATAAACTCAGACGGCACTCGCATCGCTTTTGAGTCCAACCGTGATCTTTCGGCTGAGGACATGTTTGGCACCGATATATACCTTTTTGATGCCGATTCCATGATGCTCACTCAGATTACCAAGAATGACGATTTTGGTAATCAAGCCAATATAAATCCCTCTATAAGCTCGGACGGCAGTCGCATCGCTTTTCAGTCCACCGGCGACCCTTTAGGGGAAAACCCTGACCACAACTTCGAGATTTTCCTGGCACAGTGCTTTGAAGGAAACCTTCCCGGAGATGCCACTGCCGACGGAGAGATAAACATTCTCGACGTCACCGCGATATTAAACGATATACTCGGAATTTCACCCGCGCCCGGAAACGGGGACTGTAACGAGGATCTTGTGGTTAACATCCTGGATGTTACCTGCGTGTTGAATATTATCTTGGGGGTGTAAAAGCGTCAGGAAATTGGAAATTGACACAGTTGCGTCTCCGACCCGTATACGTTACCATAAATGGTCGATAGTGGCTTGAGAAAAAGGGCTATCGTCCTTACGAACAAGAATAGAAGTCAAGATTCTAATTATAATTACTATACCAATTTTAGATAAGGTCGTAAGGAGGGGTCTCTATGCTAAAGGGTTATAGATTAATCAATCCTGTAGTTTTCATTCTGCTAATTTTGGCTATTATCAGTTGTGGAAAGGAGACAATCCGGCCAATCGATCCGGAATCATTACCTCCTGCATTCTCACAAACTCTTATCGTAAAAAACGAGACTGCCGATGAAGTTCATATATTCCCGGCGCCAGGCTCAATCGGTTTACCTTTGGTAATAGAACCAGGCGAATCGATCAGCATGAATTTCATGGTTAACAGAAAAGCGTCTCTAGACGAATCCGGCAATCCAACAGAAGATGGCTGGGTAGTAGAGATAGATAAACAGCATAGGTTTCTTGGTATGAGAGGCACCTATGGTCTTCTGCGTATCAAAACCTCAAAGGGGGAATTGTGGGAGTATAAAATAGATTTGGGCAAGTGCTGGTTCGAAAATAAACCGCCAACCGAAGATCATGAGCTAACTATTCATGAAGAAGGGCCGGATCAGAGTGCTCCGGCTGTTGTACTTTGTGAGTAAGAATTAATAATCATAATTACCACAGGGGGTCGGGCTCCATATGTTAAGTATCGCTTTATGCGTTAAGATTGACTATTATCTTGAAAGACCGTTTTTAATTTGACCTACAATCTTCGTAAATTTATATAGAATTTGAAACAGTACATGAGTGAACAACCCCGACTTATTCTACCTATAAATCCTCCAATGAAGGAATTTTCAACATGAAACGGCCCTGGGATACAAGCACGCGTTTAAATTTTGAATACCGCGATAGAGATATAGACCTGGTTTCCTGGAACAGGTTAAAGAAGATTCCGCCGCCGTCCGATCCAATAGAGAATTATGAAGACGAGTCTGGTTGGTGGGTAATATTGACTGACGAAAAAGGTGATGTGGTGTATAGACAGATAATCCACAATCCGATTCGTCCTGATAAGGAATTATTCTCGTATGGAGAGGAAGGGGGTGTTAGCTGGGAGGTCCCGGATGCTGCGGAGCAAAATGGGGAGTTCTCAGTTTTAGTTCCTGAGATTCCAGTGGCTACCCACCTCTCTCTTTATGGCAGTTTTGAAGAGGATGAAGTATCAGTGCCCTCCTGGGAAATATTGACTTTAGAACTGGGGTTGGAGGACCTTGAAATAGATATTGAAACGATGGCGGCGCCTCGGGATTTTGAAGAGGGAAGGCTGATAGGCATTACGAAATTGGTCGATAATGGTTCCTCTGCCGAACAATGGAACCTTGTACTGCTTTCGGAGGGATATCGAGAGAGTGAGATTCCCGATTTCCATCAGCATTCCGAGGGTTTCGTTTCAAGGTTGAAAGCTACCCATCCCTTTGCGGAATTATGGAATTCAATAAATGTGTACCTTGTAAATATTGCCTCGATAGATAGCGGAATCGCGGATCCAATGAATCCACAGGATAATCCAAGAACATACTTCGATGCACGCTTCTATAACTTTGCATTAAATGACAGATTGATAGTGGCGAACCAGGATTTAGCATTGCTTGTAGCAAGACAAAATGTTCCAGAATATAATTTGGCTAT
Source organism: Thermodesulfobacteriota bacterium (assembly GCA_049682815.1). Taxonomy (GTDB): domain Bacteria; phylum Desulfobacterota_D; class UBA1144; order Nemesobacterales; family CSP1-2; genus DASWID01. The sequence continues at coordinate 8,864 of JBAUII010000139.1, forward strand.
GATGATAGTAAATACGGAACTCTACGGTGGTTCAGGTGGAACAGTAGCCGTGTTTTCAGCTCATCCACAATCTGCTAAAATCGGCATTCATGAAATGGGTCACTCTGGGTTTGGATTGGCTGATGAATATGAATATGCGGGTAGCAATGGACTGATTGGAAACCAATACGCGGGCCAACCTCGCTCAGAGGCTAACATTGCGACATCAATCGAGCGCGCAAAGCTAAAATGGGGTCATTTGATTGCTGAAGAGGATGAAATCCCCTTTTTTCGGAATCCCAATTGTAATGACTTCAGTCCAAATCCACCTTCTCACTTGGCTGGCAAGGTGGGTGCCTTTGAGGGTGCTTTCCATCATCATTGTGGAGTATACAGACCAGAAGCATTCTGTATTATGCGATCACTGGGTCATAATTCTTTTTGTAAGGTTTGCGGGAATAGGATTAGAAAAATTATTTCTTCAAACTTTTAATTTGATCGTCTATTTTTTCTATAAGTAATTTTATAGATCATCCCTCTTCTATCATCTGAAACATACAGAGACCCATCTTGTCCCACCAACACGTCAACCGGCCTACCCAAAACCTTCGTTCCCTGGAGCCAGCCTGTTGCGAAGTCTTCAATTGCCTCAGGTTTACCGTCTTTAATCCGGATCCGCACAAGTTTATATCCAGTTGGAACTGACCTATTCCAGGAACCGTGATAGGCGACGAATAGGTTTCCTTTGTATTCTTCAGGAAATTGATCACCATAATAAAAGGTCAGTCCTAGAGGAGCAGAGTGGGCCTGCAATTCAACTATTGGAGCGACGGTATTTCTGCATCTACGGCCGTCATTAAATTTAGGATCGGGAATCCCATCGCCATAACAGTACGGCCATCCATAATCTTTTCCCTCCTTGACCCTGTTTATTTCGTCCGGCGGTAAATTATCCCCTAACCAGTCTCTTCCGTTGTCACTCGCCCACATTTCCCCCTTGACCGGATCCCAGGTCAGACCCACGGAGTTTCTCAAACCCTTTGCAAATACCTTCCCATCACTTCCATCGGGATTGAGTTGTTGAATTGCCGCTCGCCTTCTGTCTTTCTCTTCACAGATATTGCAGGACGAGCCTATGGATACGTACATCTTCCCATCCGGACCAAAGTTAACTGTCCTTGTAAAGTGCCCGCCAGTAGGGAGGTCTGGA
>JBAUII010000140.1:0-4724 GCA_049682815.1 Thermodesulfobacteriota bacterium
GGTATTCTCAGATATCGTTAACTCTGTTCTAGACAAGCTCCAAATATAATTATCTATTATTTTTGACTCTCCATAGTCTTTTCTAAAGTCACAAAATTTATGCACAATCTTGTGTAAGTCTTTATGCACCTTTTTCATAATTATTGTCGAAATGGATTTGTGTGTAAACCCTTTTAAAAATGTCTCCTTTTTAATCTAAAGTAGGTAAAAATTACACATCCACTAAAGATTTGGCAACTCAAATTCTGTTCGTCCACTTTGGAGGGCAGCAATAAAAATAATAGATATGAAATCGAGTCTGGGATTTTTTAAAAACCTTGTGCAAAAGCTTGCAAGGTTTTATAACTAAAAAAGTTGAATCTAAATTAAATTTCTTTTCTGAAAAACTCTCTTTTTATTCTTTACCAGAAACACCCCGTATCTCTCAAATTTCTTGGTGAATTCCTTGACGACCTTTCTCGCATGCTTGTCCTTTGTCACATTTTCATGAAATGCCACAGCAAAAATCAAGTCCGGCTTGTGGCTTACATCTGCGTTTATTCTTTTCTTGATGAATTTCAGCCAATCTGCTTGTTTTATCCTCTGGATTATTAGTTCATCAACGTAAAGCTGGCCAAAAGCATGGCCAATCGAGCGCAAATTGCTCCCTTTCTTGCACTCAATGATGTATAGCTTCTTACCCTTCTTGGAGGCAACAATAATATCCGGCCGGCAACTCTTATAGCCTCCCCTCGGCAGTGGAAGCTGTCTTTCGTTGTCTAAAATCACCAATATCTTGTGTTCCGTGAGGTAATGCCTTAGAGAGTCCGACACGTATCGTTCATTGATTTTTTTGGCCATTTTATAAAATCAATAGCGCTGCTTTTTATACAATTCTCTAAAATAGCTTAATCAACATTCATATAAGTGTTTTTTTGACGTTCTTGAACTGCATCCGGTTCATTAATATCAAAAAACTCGGGGCCAGGCATGCAAATTGACACTTATAAGCTGTCTTTGTTCTACCCCATTGTTTCCTAATTTATCTTTGTTAGTTTATTCATCATCGGTTTCCTCTTCCTTGTCCTTTGCTTTCCGTCGAAGCTGCCTAATTCTTCTATAAATAATGAGATCACCGCGGGGCCTCGCCCTTCGAGATGACTATGAGCGGGGAGACTGCTTTGCACCCTTCGATAGTTCGACCCTTCGTTGAAACTCAGGACATGCCTTTCGACTACGCTCAAGGCTCACTACTCAGGGTGATCGGTTTGGGTATTGAGTCCTCAAAATCTACCCAATAAATCCATTCGGGCACAAGCTTGATCGGCGAATCCTCGGGAAGATCGAAACTCGGGGCCAGGCATGCAAATTGATACATATAAGCTGTCTTCATTCTAGCCCCGTTGTTTCTTAATTTATCTTTGTAAAGCTCGTAATTAACTCGTTACAGGCACGAATTAATTAATCAGACGTTAATAAGAATTAGTCAACAAAAGACCCCAAACTTTAAACTTTATAATCCCGAAGGTCGTGGGTTCTCCAGTTCTATGCCGCTCGGTCGTGATCCTGATTGGCGTTGGTTTTCCGGCTGCCAGCGCGCGCCACCATCCAGAATTGCGGAGATTGGATGGCATATTCACCGCATAACCTACGGAGAATGATCTAGCTTTTGCGGCGAATAACAGGCATAATCTCCGTATGAGGAGCGGAGATTATGCCAAAATATATCCATGAATTGGCGAACTGGCCGCAGTTTCGCTGGGATGACAAGGTCCTGGCGGAACCCCTGGCATACTTGCGGCACCGGCAGGGACGGCTAATCGGGCGAATGGAAGGGCTTGGCTTTGCCTTGCGTGGTGAAGCCTTGCTCCAGACCCTGACCGAGGACGTCCTCAAGTCCAGTGAGATCGAAGGCGAAATCCTCGACCGCGACCAGGTGCGCTCTTCCATTGCCCGGCAGTTGGGGATTGATATCGGCGCGTTGACTCCCGCCGACCGCCATGTCGAAGGCATCGTCGAGATGATGCTCGATGCGACGCAGAAATTTGATGAACCGTTGACGGACGAGCGGCTGTTCGGGTGGCATGCGGCGCTGTTCCCAACCGGTCGCAGCAGCATGCAGCGGATCATCGTCGGAGACTGGCGCGATGATAAGAGTGGGCCGATGCAGGTGATCTCAGGCACTTACGGGCATGAACGTGTTCACTATGAAGCGCCGGTAGCCGCTCGCGTTCCGTCAGAAATGAAATCGTTCCTGACCTGGTTCAATCGCGAGCAGAGACTCGATCCGGTGCTGAAGGCGGGACTTGCGCATCTGTGGTTTGTCACCATCCACCCGTTCGATGACGGCAACGGGCGCATCGCGCGTGCGATCGCCGACATGCAGCTCGCGCGGTCGGAAGGGAGTCCGCAGCGCTTTTACAGTATGTCGGCGCAAATCCGGCAGGAGCGTGGGACGTACTACAAGGTTCTTGAGACGACGCAGAAAGGCGATCTCGACATCACGGCCTGGCTCGATTGGTTCCTTGCCTGCCTGGGTCGCGCGATCGACGGCGCAGAAAACGCACTAGCCGGTGTGCTGGCGAAGGCGCGGTTCTGGAACCACTACAAGGACGAAGTTCTCAACGAGCGCCAGCGCGACATGCTGAACCGGCTTCTGGGCGGTTTCGAGGGAAAGCTGACGTCGTCGAAATGGGCCAAGATCGAGAAGTGTTCGCAGGATACCGCCTTGCGCGACATTACCAATCTGCTTGAACGCGGCATCCTGACCAAGGATCCCGGCGGTGGTCGTAGCACCAGCTATTCTCTGGCAGAATGGAGTTGATCAGGAAGCGCAGTGCAGATTGCCATTGGGGTGGGGTGGCTCTAGGAATGAAGGGAGTCGATATGATCGATTTCGAAAAAAACTCGGGGCCAGGCATGCAATTTGACACTTGCTGACACGATGCATGATCCACGATGCCGGATCCAGGATACGAAATACAAAATTCAGTAGTCGGAGTACAGGATTCAGAATTCAGAATAATTCGACCAGGTCACATAGAAAATTTAGTCGAACCACAGCATACATAAATAACTAGTAACAGACACGAATTAATTTGAACCTCGTTAATAATTACTATCAGTTGATCGCGTCATCACTATCAAGATAAGTGTTTGCGGCCGGTTTTTCGTTTTAAAACTATCACCTCTGATTTTCACTATCTTTCGATCAATAGAAAAATCGGTGCGTGTTAAGTAATGTTGAATAGATAGATAAAAACAAATAAAATTTTGTTTTATAAACTATTATGCAGGAGACAGTAAAATGGCTTCCAGAGTAGCCACACGTTATATTCTGAGCGAGTATGTCGAAGAAGCGATGGCACAAGCAATTTACGACAAGCTAGAAGACGGAACATTTTCAGGACGAATCCCTGTATGTAAAGGGGTTGTATCTTTTGGAACTACGTTACGCGAATGTGAGAACGAGCTACGCTCAACACTCGAGGACTGGATTCTAGTTGGGTTAAAACTAGGACATTCTTTGCCAGTAATTAAAAGCATTGATTTAAACAAGGAGCCAAGCCGTGAGTCGGTGGATCCCGTGTAAGCGTCGGGATTTTATTCGGCGATTGCGTCACATAGGTTTTGATGGCCCCTTTACCGGAACCCGGCATCAATTTACGGTTCATAAACAATACCGCCTAGCAATACCGTCCAATGTAGAAGAAATCATCGGACGTGAAATTACAGCCGACGAATGGAACAACTTATAATTTCTACGATACAGAAGGATATTACTACGGATCTGAGATTGACAAATTTCTAGGTACAAGAGATATTTTTTTGACGTAGAAGACCTTACCTCATTTTTGTCTTTTCCCCTATTTTTTTAGCCTGTCGCTGATACTTCTATCATCAAGAAATCACTCGACCTTCTCTTTCGTCTTTATTTCATGATCGATAAAAAGATAAGTGGAGGACTGAAGTCCTCCGCTACAGAAGAATTCGCCGAAAAGCGCTTCTATCTCCGTCTCTCACTTCAACGGGTTTTTTGCTGTCCTTTCTTTCTCCACCTGTTCCCTCAGATGGTCATCAACAGCCTGCCAGTAACGCCACCAATACGAATTTTCTTCGTAATTCCTTTTCTGCAATTCGGCCCAATTTATAACCTGAAATATGTCTCCCTGATAAAGCATCAGTTTCTTCGCGGCGTCTTTAGCCTGATCAATATCAACCGGTAATTTGTTTAGTTCTTTATCAATGTAAGACTTCATAGTCTTAATGCTTTTCTCAACATCGGGAGCAACTTCTTTTATCCTTTCCCCTGAAGTCCTCACTTCATCTGGAAACTCCTCAAGGTGATTATACATTAAATCCACAAAATCCAAAACCTTCTCCAGGTTTTGCTTTGCCCTGATAGTCTCGGTAACCAAATCAGTAAGTTGTTTAGCAGTCAATGGCATAGACTCTTTCCTCCTGAATTCTTTTTCAGTCTGAATTCAATCAATTAGTTTACTGAACTCTTTGTCTTCCTTAACTTCTAGAAAAACCTTATCTTTTTTCGCCTCTTCTTTAAAAGAAGCATCGAGTAAAACAGCCTGCTCTAGATCAGTCAATGCTTTTTTCGCTACTCCTTTATTCGCATAAACCCTCGCGCGGTGGTACCATGCTTCGGCATAACCGGGCTTTAATCTTATCGCCCTGTCAAAGGCCTTAATCGCTTCGTTTAGATCATCAATGTTGTGGTGAGAGACACCCTT
>JBAUII010000141.1:0-10702 GCA_049682815.1 Thermodesulfobacteriota bacterium
GTCGTGTTGAATACACAATTGTTGGCGGAAGAATAGTTTATCCAACTTAGTGTCCCCATGATGTGACATAGATCTGTGAAATCATATTGGACCTTAAGAATGATTTCCTTCTCATTTCAGTCAAGTCATGATTTATATCCCCATGCCTTGATACTCCGATAGGTTAATTTACTCGCTCTCGACCTTCGATTAACTTTATTGGCTTGCCAAAACGCTCTCTTTCCAGATTGTGGAATTTTATAATTTCCTCGGATATTTTTTTTGCCCCGTTTATGCTCGCAAGGTGACATAGCTGTTGGGTTTCATTCGTAATTTACGAATTGAGATTACGATGTTTTGTCTACAATCTAAAGGTTTCGGATAGATCGTTTCTTTACGACGCAAAGACGGTTGCTTTATTTTTAGAATATTCCGAATCTGGTATGTATTTTAGCTGAGTTAGAGGATTGGCATTTGTGATGCCAAAGTTCTCTTACCTGATTACTAAATATTATGAATGAAATTACCAACGGCGTTACTCAACTTGATGCAGAAAGAGATAGATCATTACTGAATAGAGATTTCTTACTGATAACCGTTTCTAGCTTTTTCTTTTTCTTCAATTTCCATTCCTTTATCCTACTTCCAATTCGAATTCAGGAGCTTGGCGGTGGCGCATCTGTTATCGGTTTTATAATGGGAATAACATGGATAAGCACAATTATTTCTACTCCGGCTGTTGGCCTATTTGTTGATAGGTGGGGGAAAAAGTGGTTTATAGCGACCGGAGGGTTAATAATGTCTCTCACGACTCTTCTTTTTGCTTATGTCAATGAATTAGATTTCTTGTTTCCACTTCTTAGGGTTATTCAGGGGGCGTCTTTTTCCTTTTTCTTTATATCAGCGGGGACACTCACCGCTGAAGTCACACCGGTGGCAAAAAGGGCTCAGGCAATCGGTATCTTTGGAGTATTTACTATTATTAATTATGCACTTGCTCCATTTATAGGGAGATTAATTCTTGAACATTATGATTTTAGGGTTTTATTCCTGTCTGTTTTTGGTTTTGGATTTTTGTCTTTTGTAATTGCAATCCTGTTAAAGGAGCCTGAAAGGACAAAGGAAATCGAAAGTAAAGGCGGTAGCTACTTAACTATACTCCTGAGAAGAAATGTCTTGATTTCCGCCATTACGATTATGATCGCCGGTTCTGGATTTATCTCAACAATCACATTTTTGCCTGTGTTTGCTAAAGGGGTCAAGATTGAATCATTTCATTATTTCTTTATAGCATATACCATCGCTGTGATTTGTATGCGTCTCTTTGGAGGATGGATTCCTGATCAGTATGGAAGAAGGAAAGCTTTAATACCGTCGCTGTTATTTTTTTCAATAAGTATTTTTTGGTTGGGATTGGTATCGAACGAGATTGATCTCATAGAGACAGGCGTCCTTTTCGGGCTCAGTCATGGGCTCCTATATCCCACCTTTTATGCCCTTGTTATTGATATGACCCCGTTTTATGACAGGGGTAAGGCATTTTCTATTTGCAGCGTAGCTTTTACGGTTGGAGGTATGCTAGGTTCTTTTGTTTATGGCTGGATAGCAGAATATTACGGATTTCGTAATATGTTTGAAATTATTGCTTTTGTATGCCTGTTTGGTTTTGTCTTTTTTGCCTTGTTTGGTAGGGAGAGGAATTAGCATCTATTTCTTACAAAAATCGCTCACTAATAATTTTATACGCTCAATTAGTCGAGAAACTGTGGAATCAAATTGAGTATTATGTAAACTAGATATATTAATTTTCAACAAACGAGGTGATAAGATTGACCCCTGATAAGATGGATAGACAAAGAGCATTAGATGATGGTTTACAGAGAGATATTACTGGCATATCCAAAGAAGCCGGTCTTTTTTTACCTGTATTCATTACGAGTAAGGTTTTGGATAATTTAATAACAAATGAACGGAATGATCCTAACTTTTCAGACGTTGAAAAGGGAATAATCAAAGTTATCCTAAGTAAGCTTGTTTACTTACTAAGGGTCCATAGACAAACCAGTAAATCAAATTTAATTTATTTTAATGCCCCAATTGAGAAAGATGGTAAAAATGAAACCGCGCTACTTTTATCTCTTTTAGGCCCGATTGATTCAGATGATCATAGGCCCTGTATTACGATTATGCTTCCAGAGGAATACCCTGCGGGATCCGACAGGGCTTAAAAATGTCAATCGTTCCGGGTTATTGAATTTTATCCATAAAAAGTCTAAGTTACTAAGCCATTGATAGAAGATTCTTCAACGCGTCTTGGAACGTGGCATTAAATTATAGGTATTGCCTATTTATATATCTTATGGATCAGCGCAATCAATTGTATAAGGATGGAGACAACTCATGAACAAGGGCGGTGAGTATAAATTGCCATTTCCACCTCCACCTTTATGGAATCTGCTCGGAATAGAAGTGGTCGAAATGGGAGATGGTTATTCGAAGCTTATTATGCCCTTTAGCGAGAAGCTAGCTCAACCATACGGCATAGTTCACGGGGGCGCAGTATTTACTCTTGCCGATTCAGCAGCAGCTGCATCTATTGCTTCGGCGGTGGGACCGAATAGGAAATTTGTGACCATCGAGATGAAAATCAACTTTTTGGAACCGATCAAGGAGGGAATTATTGAAGCAACGGCGATTGTGCTGAGAAAAGGGAGGATCATGCCTGCGGAAGTCGATATTATTAATAACCAGAAGCTGGTTGCAAAAGCAATCGCAACGTATATTATACTTGACGAAAATAAGATATTTTGACTAACCTAAGCCATAATACTTTGCGGTCAAGTATAGGTACTCTCGATGCATTTTCCCTAATTGGGTAGAACAAGTACACGATATCATGGAAAATGAACTCATAGAGCAGCGAAAGCACAAAATAGAAGAACTAAAGAGGATCGGCATTGACCCCTATGCTAATTATTTCAAAACCTCGCACGCCCTGTCCACCATACTTTCGTCGTATGGAAAAGATTCAGATGAACAACTAAAAACAATTGATACAGAATTTTCCGTTGCGGGCAGGGTAATTGCAATAAGGGATTTCGGAAAGAGTATGTTCCTTCACATTTTAGATGGGTCAGGAAAGATTCAAGCGTATATCAGAAAAGATATTGCGGGTGACGAAAGTTTAGAATTTATTAAGAAGTTTGTAGATATTGGAGATTTCGTCGGCATAGTAGGGAAACTATTCAAGACCAAAACGGGAGAACTGACGCTAAATGTCAAGGAAATTAGGCTCATTACCAAGACAATCAACCCTCTCCCCGAAAAATGGCATGGTTTGAGAGACGTGGAGCTAAGGTATAGAAAGCGCTATCTTGATTTGATCTCCAATTCAGATGTTAAGGATGTCTTTTTTAAAAGGACAAAAATAATCAAAGCTATCAGGACCTTTCTTGATCAGAAAGATTTTATCGAGGTAGAAACTCCGGTTCTTCACCCCGTAGCGGGCGGCGCGGCTGCTCAACCATTCAAAACACACCACAACGCACTGGATATGGATCTTTTTTTGAGAATAGCTCCCGAGCTTTATTTAAAAAGGCTCGTCATAGGAGGGTTTGATAGGGTTTATGAGATTGGAAGGACTTTCAGAAATGAAGGCATATCTACTCAACATAATCCGGAGTTTACCATGCTGGAACTCTACCAAGCATATGCTACTTACGAAGATTTGATGAATCTGCTGGAAGAGCTTATCTGTTTTGTTGCCGAAACGGTTTTTAATAAAAACCAGTTTGAATATCAAGGCTTGAAGATGGATTTCAGCCGTCCTTGGAAGAGGATTAGTATCATCGAGTCGTTAATAGACACTTACGGGGAAGATATATTGAGAGATGATGAAATTCTATTTTCTAGAGCAGATTCATTTGGAATAGAGTATAAAGGCGTTAGAGGCAAAGCTATAATCGAGTTATTTGAATATACTAGAGGAAAAGATATAGTGAATCCGGCATTTGTTTATGGATTCCCGACCGATATATCGCCACTCGCTAGGAAAAATGATGAGAATCCCGAGATTACGGATAGGTTTGAACTATTCATGGCGGGCAGAGAGATTGCGAACGCATTCTCAGAACTCAATGACCCTATAGATCAGAGGGAGAGGTTTGCCAAACAGGTGGAAATAAAGGCAAGAGGTGGAGGTGAATATCAAGAAATCGACGAAGACTTCATATCTGCACTGGAGTATGGTATGCCGCCAACCGCAGGTGCAGGAATTGGAATTGATCGATTAGTAATGCTTCTTACCGATTCGTCCTCAATAAGGGACGTTATTTTTTTTCCACAACTTAGAACCCAATGAAATACGAATTTTTTATCGGACTTAGATATCTAAGGTCAAAAAGAAGGCAAACCTTTATATCCATAATTGGCCTTATCGCCATTCTGGGCGTTATTATTGGTGTCATGGCGCTTAATGTTGTGCTGGGTGTAATGAGTGGTTTTGAAGAGGAACTCAGGAATAAGATATTGGGCGTCAGTTCTCATCTTGTGGTTTTGGATTACGATGGTCCGATCGAGGATTACAACGAGGTAAGAGAGAGGGTCTTGGGTTTTCCTGGTGTTGTAGGGGCAAGCCCTTTCATTTATGGTCAAGGAATGATTGTGAGTGAAAACAATGTAATCGGAGCGGTGATAAGAGGCATTGATCCCGGAACCGCGGGAACAGTAACAAACGTGGAAGAAGCTATTGGGAGGGGTGTAGTAGGCAGAGGGGAAAAGGTAAATAGCGATAAGCTCATACATATTGGAAATGAGCAATTGACGAAGCTGACAGGAGAAACAACTTCGGGGAAGCCTCCTATAATTATTGGCCGAGAACTAGGATCTACCCTGGGCGTGACTGTAGCTGATATCGTCAGTGTCCTTTCACCTTTGGGCAAATATGGTCCCTTTGGTCCTCAGGCGAAGGTAAAAAAATTTGAGGTCATTGGTATTTTTGACTATGGTATGGTTGAGTATGACTCATCAATTGCCTACGTATCTCTTGAAGATGCGATGAACTTCTTTGATATGAAGGACAAGGTGTCGGGCATAGAAGTTAAGGTTAAGGATATATATAAGGCGAAGGTGATTGGGGAGAAACTCGCGGCTATCTTGGGGTTTCCTTACTTCATTAGAAATTGGGAGGAGGTAAACCGAAGCCTATTCAGAGCGCTTCGTTTGGAGCGATTGGCGATAGCTGTTTTTCTCGGATTCATTATTCTTGTTGCCGCACTTGATATCGTTAGTACCCTAACGATGGTAGTGATGGAGAAGGGCAAGGATATCGCAATCCTACGCGCTATGGGAGCGACACGGGGAAGTATAATGAAGATTTTCATAACTGATGGGATGATTATTGGAATTATTGGGACTGTCTTGGGTACGTTAGCTGGATTTGGCATATGTTACTTGCTTAAAACCAACGAATCTATTAAACAGCTTATTCCTTTTGACCCGGAAGTCTATCCCATCTCGGAGTTCCCGGTTAAAATTGAACCTCTGTTTTTTCTGGTAGTGGCAATCAGCAGCTTAATTATATGTTTTATAGCAACCCTGTATCCATCTTATCAGGCGTCTTGCAAGGATCCTGTAGAAGCTTTGAGGTTTGAATGAGCTGCATAATAGAGGCGAAGTGCATTTGGAAAGTTTTCGAGACAAAGGGAGATAAAGTTGAAGCACTTAAGGGAGTTGACTTGGTCATAAACAGGGGCGACACGATTGGTGTCGTCGGTGTTTCGGGTTCGGGAAAGAGCACCCTATTACATATACTAGGTACACTGGATCGCCCGACGGCAGGGAAATTGATCTATTGGAATTCAAGCGAGGTGCCCGATGGCAATGGTCATAACGAACAATTACAGGAACTCAATATTTTTCAACACAGTGATGGCGAACTCGCGAGCTTCAGGAATCGTGAGATTGGTTTTGTTTTTCAGTTTCATTATCTTCTTCCGGAGTTTAATGCGCTGGAGAACGTTATGATGCCTGCATTAATTCAAGGAATGGGGAAAAAGCAGGCAAGGGAGTTGTCGGAGTCGATCCTCTTCAAAGTGGGCCTGCAAGACAGGTTATTTCACCGGCCCGGCGAGCTGTCGGGGGGAGAACAACAACGGGTTGCAATAGCGAGGTCTGTTATCTTAAGACCAAGGGTGATATTTGCAGATGAACCTACGGGAAACCTGGATTTGGAAACAGGTATGTCGATTATGGATCTATTTTTAAAGCTGAATGAAGAAGACGGCATTGTTCTGGTCTTGGTGAGTCATAATCCCCAAGTGGCAAGTAGGTTGAGTAGAACTATCACACTATCTGATGGATTGGTCGTAGATGAGAAATAGTAGATCAAATCTTAGGTGTACAATCATAACTGTCTTTTCCCTCTTGATCAGTCTGATTTTTGTTCCTGTATTTGCAATAGGACAGGAAACTATCGCAAAAATCGAAATTGAGGGAAATAAAAGGATTGAGACAAACATTATCAAAAACAATCTTTCTTCGAGAGAGGGCGAGCCTCTATCACCAGACACCGTCAGGGAAGATATAAAAAATATTTATAAATTGGGGTTCTTTGAAGACGTATCTGCGGAGGTTGAGCAAACTCCTGAAGGAGTTGTGCTTATATATAGAGTCAAAGAAAAACCTGTTGTTGTAGATCTCAGGATTAGAGGGAATGATGAGATAAAAAATGAAGAGATAATGGATGTAATAGATGTGAAAGAGGGTCGTATTATCGAGCTTAACAAGGTTAAGAAGAGTGTTGAGGCGATAGAGAAACTATATGCCGAGAAGGGTTATGTTGCAAGGAAGGTTACCTATAACATTGAACCGAAGGGAGAGGGGACTGTAAGTGTCACCTTTGACATACAGGAAGGAAAACGAGCCTATATTAAGAAGGTTAATTTTATAGGGAATGAAGCCCTTAAGACAAAGCAACTGAAAGAAGGCTTATACACAAAAACAAAAGGAATGTTTTCGTTTATAACAAAAAGCGGTTTGTATAACCCAAATGAGATTGATAATGACACACAAAGAATCAGGGCGAAATACTATAATAACGGCTATCTGGATGTGAAGGTGAATAAACCGGAGATTGAGTTCAACGAGGAAGAAGATGGTTATGTGGTAACGTTCAGAATTGAAGAGGGTAAGCAGTACAAAATCAAGGATATCACTTTTAATGGAGATTTGGTTGTTCCAGAGGAGGAGCTGCTCTCGCTCCTCAAGTTGAAAAGTGGAGAAATATTCCGCGGTGAGCAGCTGGCCGATGATATCGAAAAACTCACCACGTTTTATGGTGATAAGGGATACGCGTTTGCCAATGTGGACCCCGGCGTCAAACAGAATAGGGAAGAACTCACGGTTGATTTAAATTTTCTGATTGAGAAGGGGCCGGAGGTATCTATAAGAGACATAGATATTGTAGGCAACACTAGAACAAAGGATAAGGTTATAAGAAGGGAAATTCCCATCGAAGAAGAACAACTATATAGCACAACCAAGGTGGATGCGATTAAACCGAGGGTTTCAAGGCTCGGCTTTTTTGATGAGAACGTTGAAGTTGCTACCAATCGTGTTCCTGGGACCGATAATCAGGTCGATCTTAGTGTCAAGGTAAAGGAGAAGCCAACGGGCTTCTTCAGCGTGGCTGGTGGATTTAGTTCGGTTGAGACAATTATCTTTGCCGGTCAGATTCAGGAATCAAATATTTTCGGCACCGGGAAACGGATATCTTTAAATGCGCAGATCGGCGGCGTAACTCAGCTATTTTTCCTTAATTATACAGACCCCCACTTTCTCGACTCTGACTGGACTCTTGATGCAGTTGGCTTCAGATCGAAACAGGTATTTAGGGACTTTGACAGGGAGGCATGGGGTGGATCTTTAACAGTTGGGCGCAGGATATTTAGTCACTTGAGCGGATCACTAACTTATAGGCTGGAGAGTCTAAAAATCAGCGATGTTGATAGAAATGCTTCATTCCTAATAACTGAGCAGTCGCAAACCGTCAGTAGCTTCGCGCTTGGGTTTGGATGGGATACATTGAACAATGTACTTGATCCTACAAGGGGAAATATATCGAGGACGAGCATCGAGTATGCGGGGCCTTTTGGTGGAGATACAGATTTTATTAGATATAATATCTCATCGAGACAATTCATACCATTTTGGTATAATACGTATTTTTCGGTGTTTGGAACATATGGCATAATAGATTTTCAAAACATAGGGAATGAGTTGGTTGTCGCTGAAAGATATTTCCTAGGAGGCCCAAATACCCTCAGAGGCTTTGGTTTTAGGAGAGTTAGTCCACGCGTTCCTGTCCCAGACGGAGGTTTTGTTCTTATAGGCGGGGTTCAGCAATTACTGTTTCAGGTCGATTACATTTTTCCAATTCTTTCTCAGGTAGGCCTTAAAGGGGTTTTATTTTTTGATATAGGTAATGTATTTAATGATGGACAAGATCTTACCCTGAATCCCAGTGATCTAAGGAAGGATTGGGGACTTGGTTTTAGGTGGAATTCGCCTCTGGGTCCATTGAGACTTGAAGTCGGGTTTCCCATTGGTACTCGACTTCCCGGAGAGAAATCTTACGAGATTCAGTTTACGATAGGTACATTATTTTAGTTAAGGAGGCAGTAAATGAGAACTCTAACTGTTGCTTTTTTGTTTACGGTTTTAACATCAGGATTATCCTATGCCCAGTCAACCGCGAAGATTGGATATATTGATCTACAACGTGTTATCCTTGAGTCTAAAGCTGGAAAGACGGCAAAGAGTGCTTTTGAACGAGAGTTTAATCAAAAAGCGGCATTGATCGAACAAAAAAAAGCGGCCCTGGATCAAGAGAGGGAGAGTTTTTTGAAGCAATCTGCCGTTATGGATGAGGAAGCAAGGTTAATAAAAGCCGACGAATTACAGAGAAAGGAGAAGGATCTCAATAGGACTCGCGACGATTACAGAGATGAACTTCAGAGGCGTGATCTCGATCTATCAAAGCAAATATTATCTCAGGTTGTGGTGATTATAAATAATATTGGCCAATCCGAGGGTTATGAGATCATTGTAGAAAAGAGTGAGGGTGGAATCCTGTGTTGCAAAGGTGCCGATATTACTGATAGAGTGATTAAGGCTTTTGACGCCAAGAAGTGATAAAATTACTTAGGCGAATTAAATTGCACTGTTTTTTTGACATATTGGCATAAATAATAAATTCGTAAGGTGGAAGCATGATATACAGTAAAGAGGAGATAGAAAAATTCATTCCACACAGGGATCCTTTTCTTTTTGTCGACAGTGTAATTGAGCTTGAGCCAGAGGTGAGGATCATTGCATCAAAGCGTTTTGGCAATGAATTAGACTTTTTTAGGGGTCATTTTCCTGGCAATCCGATAGTGCCCGGGGTTATTCTCCTCGAGGCTCTCGCACAGGCTGGAGGGATTTTATTTGCTTCTTCCTATCCCGAAAAAATTAAAGAGAAGGGCAGATTCAATGTTTATCTTATGGGTGTTGAAAACGTCAAATTCAGGAAACCGGTTTTACCAGGTGATAATGTGAAGCTGGAAGTAAAACTTCTAAAAAATAGGTTAAGGGGCCTGAAGTTTAGTGGCGAGGCGTTCGTAGGGAAGAATAAGGTCGCCGAAGCCCAAATCCTTGCCGCAATTGTCTAGTCTATCAAGGTTTATATTTAAACTTATGATAAATTTGATAATTTCTCTTGCTATGTTAATTTAAATCCCTTTATATAAATCCTTTTCTCCAGTAATATTTCAATAAGAGGGATATGATTTCACTTGATGTATCAATGAGAAGCTGGCGTAGCTCAGTGGTAGAGCAGCTGATTTGTAATCAGCAGGTCGGGGGTTCAAATCCCTTCGCCAGCTCCAGTTTGAATTGGATTGTAGATCGCGGAATCAAAGTAATTCTTGCTACAGAGGTCACAGAGAAAATTGAGAAAGTTTACTTAAATAAAATTTTTAAAGGCTCTGTGTTCTCTGTGGCTAAAAGAAGTGATGATTCGGGAATTCCAAATTCGACGTATGAGGGGGAGGTGGCTGAGTGGACAAAGGCAGCAGACTGTAAATCTGCCGGCGCGAGCCTACGCAGGTTCGAATCCTGCCCTCCCCACCAAAGTTTTCGATTTAAGGATAAGGAATTTGCCACGGAGTTCACGGAGAAAATAGAGAAAGTGTACTTAAATAAAATTTTTAAAAGCTCTGTGTTCTCTGTGGCTATTAGTCAGGCGGGAGTAGCTCAGTTGGCTAGAGCGTCAGCCTTCCAAGCTGAGGGTCGCGGGTTCGAGTCCCGTCTCCCGCTCAAATATCGCGGTGCCCACGTAGCTCAGTCGGCAGAGCACATCCTTGGTAAGGATGAGGTCAGCGGTTCAAGTCCGCTCGTGGGCTCCAAAGTGTTTAATGGAAGGAAAGCACCAAATCTCAAATTACAAATTCCAAATGATGTGGATTGGCACTACTGTTTGCTATTTTATAATTGAGAAACTGAAATTTATTTGTAATTTGGTACTCGGTGCTTGGAATTTGAGTTGATTTATTTGGGAGGTAAATATCATGTCTAAGGCGAGATTTGAGAGGGGGAAGCCGCACTTAAATATAGGGACGGTGGGACATGTGGATCATGGTAAGACGACGTTGACGGCGGCGATAACGAAGGTATTGGAGAAGCA
>JBAUII010000142.1:0-13604 GCA_049682815.1 Thermodesulfobacteriota bacterium
GATTTAATTGGACGACTGGCTGTCCCGCATCTTCAAGTGCTTTCACCTTATCATCGTAAGTAGCATCATCTTCCAATCTCATGTAGACAAATAAGCGATCATTTCCGTAAAATTCAGGGGGTAGTAATTCCTCCCCGTCCACCGGTAAAATTCCCTTTCCCTCTTTACCAGTGCTCTCCGCAATCAGCTGCTCTACCCACGTTCCAAAATGCGAAATGGGTGGAGAAGCAACCAGTGTCGTTTTATCTCGACCCAGGTTGGCAAGAATACCCATGCTCGTTCCTAACCATGCACCCGAATTATTTCCCGCGACAGGTGAATTACAGCTCTCATTATTGTGGAGCATGGCGATTGCCCTTTCCAGCAGAAGATTTAAATCGATACCGATTAAGGCTGCAGGGACCAAGCCAAAATAAGATAGAACAGAATAACGGCCACCAATATTGGGATCATTGAGAAATGTCTTTCGAAATTTCAGTTCGGATGCTGTCTTCGCCAATGGACTTCCCGGATCGGTAATGGCTATGAAGTGTTTTCCGGCATTTTCTGCTCCAACATCGTCCAACACCTCATTATAGAAATATCTCATGAATGAGAGGGTTTCGTTGGTACTTCCGGACTTTGTGGAGACGATGAAGAGGGTCTTATCGAGTTCGACGTGGTTTCTGTTGGCGAGTACGGCGCCGGGATCGGTACTGTCGAGGACTGATAAGTCGAGATAGCCTTTCTTTGCACCAAAGGTTTCACGAAAAACATACGGAGCCAAGCTTGACCCGCCCATTCCAAGGAGTACAGCATACCGGTATCCATCCGCTCTGGCCGAATCCACGACTAAATTTACCCCGGGTATGGCGTCCATCATAACCTCGGGAATATGCAGCCAACCTAGCCTATTACTGATCTCAGTCGGATCGTCCTTCCAAACGAAGTAGTCAAAATTCCAGATTCGCCGATTAATATGATTATCCTCCATTTTTTTAAGCTCGTTATTAACGACCTTTCGATGTTTTCCTAGACTTGCGGAAAACCCTTTTTTCTTGGCAATCAGCCTATCTTTCTTCTCCTCGATGCTGGCCATGAGAGTTTCAAATGATTTAGCAAATGCTACTACGCCGTCATCCTGCAATTTTGCCGTTACCGCGCCAAGATCTATACCTAGCTTATTTAATTCGGAGAGATGCGACATCGCCTGATCAACGCCCTCTGTAATTGTTATTTTAGCTGTTCCATGGTCTCGAAAGCTTTTGTATGTTACAGGTGGAACGGTATTAACTGTGTTTGACCCAATCAGCCCGTCTACATACAGGGTATCGGGGTAAAGAGGACTTTTGGTGCTGGTACTCGCCCACAATACCCTTTGGACTCTGGCTCCTTTTGATGCTAGATTCTCCCATCGGGGACCCCTGAAGGTGTTTTGAAATTCTACGTATGTCGCTTTCGAATTAGCAATTGCTATTTTACCTTGTAGCTGGGTATTTCCGATCTTTTCCAATTCGTGATCAACGGCTGTGTCCACGCGACTTACAAAAAATGACGCCACCGACGCGATCTTATCAAGCTTGTGACCCCCTGGAACTGATGGTCCGTCCACAGCTAATTTTTCGAGCCCTTTAATATAGGCCTCCGAAACCGCCTTATAATGGTCGAGACTGAACATTAGAGTAACGTTCACGCTAATCCCCGAGCCTATTAATTCTGTTATCGCTGGTATACCCTCCGGAGTGGCCGGAACCTTTATCATCAAATTTGGACGATTTATCAATCTGTGATACCTTTTTGCCTCGGCGATCGTATTTTGAGTATCATGGGCCAATGTCGGACTGACTTCCAGGCTTATAAACCCATCCGCTCCATTGGTAGAATCATACAATGGTCTAAACAGATCAGCGGCTAGCGTAATATCTTCCAGCGCGAGCGCTTCATAAATCTCTTCAACAGATCTGTTTTCTTTTACGAGCCTTTTTATATCGTCGTCATAGTCGGAACTGCCTGCGATTGCTTTTTCGAGAATCGAAGGATTGGAGGTTTCCCCACGGAGGCCCTCGTCTATTAATGCCTTTAGCTCTCCCGAGGTGATGAAGGAACGACGAATGTAGTCATACCATATGGATTGACCTAGGTCCGCTAACTCCTTTATTTTCGACATTTTGTTCTCCTTTCCTGATAATAGACTTGCCCACGGTTCAGTCTAAACACTTGTGGTTCAGTTTTAGTTCATGCTCGTTTCTTAATCTGCCTAGGGGTTTTTTTCATATGTTTATCTAATATCCTTTTAGCTTCAGCAACAACGTGATCGGAGGTCAGACCAAATTCTTTCAACAAATCATGTACAGGGGCAGAGTCGCCGAAATCCCTCATACCTATTACACCACCATCAAGGTTCTTGATCCCTGTATACCTGCCCCAGCCGAATGTGGATCCCGCTTCAACAGCTAGACGAGCTCGTATCGAACTAGGCAAAACCCGCTCCCTATATTCAGCGACTTGTGTCTCGAATAGGTTCATAGAAGGCATGCTGACAACTCGCGATTTGATTCCCTGGTTTTTCAATCGCTGATGGGCTTCAAGGCATAACTGCACCTCTGACCCCGTGCTTATCATGATTATGTCCGGTTTTCCTCTACTATCTGCAATAATATAAGCACCGCGCAAGGCGCCTTCCGCCGGAGCATACTTAGATCGATCAAATGTTGGTACACCCTGCCGTGTTAGTATTAACGCAACTGGGTGATTTTTTACCTCCATTATGTATTTCCAGAGTGCACTTAACTCATTTGCATCAGCCGGTCTGATTACTTCTATATTTGGAATAGCCCTTAGGGAAGCCAGGTGTTCAATTGGCTGATGAGTTGGACCGTCTTCACCTAACGCTATGCTATCATGTGTAAAGACAAAAATGACTGGCTGTTGCATCAGGCAGGAGAGCCTGAGTGGGGCTCGCATGTAGTCTGAGAAAACAAAGTAGCAAGACACGTAGGTTCGAAGTTTACTTAGAACCATGCCATTCGCTACGGCGGCCATGGCGTTTTCCCGAACTCCAAAATGAAAGTTCCTTCCACTGTAGACATTCTTTTCGAAACTACTCGCATTATCTATGTATGTCTTTGTTGATGGTCCCACGTCGGCGGCTCCACCCATGAACCATGGTATATTCGTTGCGATTGTGTTTAAAATTTTGCCATTTGAAACACGGGTGGCTGGACCTTTAGGGTCAGGGGGAAATTTTGGCAGGCATGAGTCCCAACCCGGTGGCATCTCACGACTTTGAATTAGTTTGAATTGCTCTGCCAGGTCGGGGTATTCAAATTCATACCTCGAAAACTTCAGTTTCCACTCTTCCTCAACCTTTTTACCTTTCTCAATCACTGTAGTACGATAGGCCTTTACTTCTTCAGGAACATAGAATTTCTTATTGGGGTCCCAACCATAATTGATTTTCGTCTTGCGTATTTCTTCTTCACCCAACGGCTCACCATGCGCCGCGGACGTATCCTGTTTATTCGGGCTACCGTAACCAATGTGGCTGTCCACAATGATTAGGGATGGTTGGTCTGCTTCATCAACCGCCCTCTGAAACGATTCCTCGAGCAGTTCAAGATCATTAGCATCCCCAACTCTTTGAACATGCCAGTTATAACCCATGAATCTGGCGGCCACATCCTCGGTAAACGCCAATGCCGTATGCCCCTCGATGGTTATATGGTTATTATCGTAAATCCAAATTAGGTTGTCGAGACCTAAGTGCCCGGCAAGAGAAGCGGCCTCACTAGAAATTCCCTCCATCATACATCCATCTCCAGCAAGGGCAAAAATTTTATAGTTTATGATTTCATGTCCTGGACGGTTAAAATAGGTGCCAAGCCATTTTTCAGCTATAGCCATTCCCACACTCGTGGCTACACCCTGACCCAGCGGACCGGTTGTTGTTTCAATTCCGCGTATTAGGCCATATTCAGGATGCCCGGCACATTTACTACGTAGTTGACGAAACGTCTTGATGTCATTTAGTGAGACATCATACCCCGATATATGGAAGATACTATATAATAGCATGCAGGCATGACCTGCGGAGAGCACGAAACGGTCTCGATTCGGCCAGTCCGGGTTCCTGGGATTATGATGGATGAATTTATCCCAGATCGTATATGCTACGGGGGCCATTGACATTGGTGTCCCCGGGTGGCCTGAATTTGCTTTTTGAACAGCGTCCATTGATAGCGTTCTTATTGTATTGATAATAAGTTGTTCCAGGCTTTGTTTCCGGGTCATTGTTAATCTCCTTACTTTTTCTATCCTCTATTTCTCACTTTATTGAGTTTTTGTTGCAAGCGCCGCTCCTACAATACCTGCATGATTCCCCATTTGTGCCGGAACCATTTTTGCCATTACTTCTATAAATGGGAAAAATTTCTCGCTGTTTTCACTAACTCCCCCACCTATTATAAACGCATCTGGGGAAAGTAGCTTCTCCATAGTTTGAAGATACTTATTCACCCGACCTCCCCAAACCTCCCAGCTAAGACCCTCCCTTTCTCTATGCACTGTCGCCGCGCGTGTTTCCGCATCAACGCCATCAATTTCAATGTGACCGAATTCCGTATTTCGAACAAGGGTTCCATCCGCAAATAAGGCAGAACCGATTCCGGTACCCAATGTTACCATTAGTACGACACCCCCATCTTGTCTATTATATTCAATCCCAGCTCCAAACTTCATTTCCGCTAGGCCAGCGGCGTCGGCGTCGTTGATTACTGCGACATTACCTTCGGTAAATTTACGAATTTCGTTCTCTAAGTTCACTCCTATCCATTCTTTAGAGAGATTTGCGGCAGTAAATACCGTTCCCTTCTTTATCACACCGGGAAATCCACTGCCGACTTGACCTCTCCAATTAAGATCAGAAATCATATGTTTAATTATCAATAACATAGCATCCGGTGTCGACGGCCGTGGGGTTGGTACGAATAAATGCTTTCCGGTCAGTCTTCCAGAATCCATGTCAGCGACCGATGCCTTTAGATGCGTTCCTCCGATATCAATCCCAAGAATCAATCTTAGGGGGTCGGTTTGATTCATACCATGATTCCAATCTCATAATGGTGTAAAGTTATCGTTATTCGATGAAGTACCAAAATTATATCTTTATATAACAATTTAAAGCAAGTCACGTATCCGAGTCAATTGTTTTTCATCAAAACTTCATAATCAGTACGATGTCAAGATGGTTGTAATTTGTTTAAAGTTAGCAGTTGCGTTGGCTTCCAAACTGATGTTCATAGAGGGTGGCTAGCAAAGTTCTCCCTTCTTTCCCAATCAGGGAAACCTTTTATTCCTCCACTGATATTGCCCTATTCAATCCTTTTGGGCAGGCAACATTGCCTTGCCGCTATGGAAAACTCTAAGAGTACTTAGCCTCGAATTTCAACCTAAGATAGTCAGATTCAAAAAGCGATTTCCAATTGTTGGGACAGTTGCGAAGATAATGACGGATACCTTCGTGATAAACTCTCGACTCTGTTTTGTTATTCAAGATAAAAATAGAAATGGAGGGGCAGAATATCCTTCACAGATTCCCCTCCATTCTGATTTACAATATTTTAGAAATGAGTTTTACTGAACAAATAGCACCCAGGCACCCTGATCGCCTTGGATCTTGCCCTGTAGTTCTACTTCATTTCTATTGGGCATAGATTCAATCCTGTGGATTGCTTCTTCTGATCCGTGAATTGCATAAACTTGACCATCGCTCGTTTGAATTACATGTACATGCTGTTCTAATTCAGTGCAGGGGCCGGCTGCTACAACCTGCTTGAAATTCCCAGCTTGGTAGTTTGGTAGAAGGCAAACTATCGTACCCTTAACCGTTATATCCTCAGTGGATGTTACCGCCTGCTCAGGATGTTCCGCAGACGCCGCTGCCAGGATCCAGCCGCGATTATGCCCGGATATTATTCCGCTGACGGTCTTCTTTTCATCGGGTTGCTTCATAATCATTTTTGTATCTTCAATTGTGCCTGTGACAACATACGATTTTCCATCTGCTCCTGCTGCGACGAGAGACCCCTTGCATTCAGTCCATTCCTCTTTCATAATGATTTGTCCTTTGTCATCCAACTCAACACAGTACACATTACCTTCCATTGACTTCATCTCGCCTGTTTTCTCAGTAGCCGCGTCTTGAGCGATGCTTGAAGTTGATAAATACGCAGCGAATAAAAAAACCAACACTAATGACAGAGATCCAACCATTCCCTTATTCATATTAAATCCTCCTTTATAAAAATTTGTTATCTTCAGGTAGTGTTCTTAATAGATCTTGTTCTAAAATCTATAGATATTTATCGCCCGTTTCCATTGAATTAACCACAGTCATTAATGCGCCAACAATTAATGGGTCACCCCATCCGGACCCATGGATGCGAGATCGATCATAGTTTTACGATACTAATATATTTTTGATATATATGTCAAGGGTTAAAATATTAATTTTGTTAAAGAATCATTTTTATGCTTTTTTTGTTTCTGTAAGGTGGTATATTGTTTAAGTTATGGGGTGAACAATATAAGGACGGAACTTCATTTTTCGTGCTTCCTGAGGCAGTCTCATCCGAAGGTAGTTCTTATGCCCTTTGTAATTACTCTTTCGACAGGGTCGAGGGGCGCCGATACCACAATCCTGACGGACATCCCGTTCAGAATTACGATATTGATTTTAAAGAGAATATTAATTTAGATGTGGACGCGCTTAATTTATAAATTTCGTTCTTTATATGTTTGATTATGCCTTTCATATGAAGCACTCAATTATCAGGAATTGCTTATTAGTATTGATTGCATTTGTAAGTGTTGGCGGATGTGAGGGAGCTGTGATTATCGTCAGCAATCCCGCTCCACCATTAGACTCGGATTTCAATGGAGGGACTGTAATCGTTGTTGCTGAGGGAGCATCGAATATCGCTGGAATTACCTCAAATGGGGATGAAGTGATCATTGTAATGGAGGATACTGACGGAAGCTTGTTGGGACTGGTGGGATTGGCAATATCAGGCACAGAATGTGAAATCGTGATGTTTACCAAAGAACCGATCGCGGGGTTTTACCAGGCAAATGGAAAATGTAGTCTTGAGGAAGCCGGCAGTGTTTTCAAATTGGAAGAGGTATCTTATGCTGGAACTACCCTCGATTTCACCGGAAAGCTAAAGGATGCAATATCATCAGAATCTGAAAATAAAAATGCTGATAGCTCCTCCCACGATCCGTCCGAAGATATGCTGGATTTTCAGGAAGATATACTGGAAAGCTTGAATTAATATAGAAATTATAGTCAGGTGTAGAACCTTCGGTTTTTATAAATTATACTTTTATGAGATATTTGGAATATGTTTTGTAACATGTCAGCCGATTGCATGACGCAATTATGGGCTGATTGGGTAACAATAGCTTCACCACAGCAAATTCAAAGGCAATGGATTGGGATCCACGAAGATGAGAGTTACAAATAATTTCTTGATATCATTGGCGGTTTTGGCATTTGTATTAGCTGTCAGTCTTGCGTGGGCGCTTAGGGGCGATCTGATTCCTCCACTGGCGGAGGCTTTAGATCATTTTAGGATAGCTGTCGGTCTCAAGCAAGCATCACAGATGGTAGATAAGAAGGGGACAGGGAAATTTGAAAACGGAAATAATGTCCAGAGAAGTGGTATAGACCAGCTAGTATCTGAGCTGATAGGACTTGAAAAATCCAGGAGAGAGTTAAACAAAAAAGTCAGCGACATAAAGGATGAAATAGGCGTTCTTCAATCAAAAATTGAAGAACTGGAATATGTTATTCTCGAAGGGGAATCGGAGGTCGAAAACGATGAGTTGGAACAAGACCTCAAAGCTGTCAGCGACGACGATGCAGGCGAGGAAGATCTGTTGACTGATGAATCCGAGCCTGGGGATGAAATGTCCGAGTCACGATTCTTTACAGATGCTAATGATCAAGTATTTCGTGAGAACGTTGATTTTTATGTCGATTGGTTAACAAATGCTCAGTCTATCGCGTCTGAGAATCAGAAGGCCTACATCTGTCGAAATTCCAATGTCTCACAGTTTTTGGCAGTCAATGAAGATGCTGCGTTGAGGGAAGCTTGTAATAGAACGGGCTATGATCGAGGCATCATTCGTAACAACATTACCGGGAGTCAGAAATCATTCCTTTGCCGCAACCTGAATGTTACTCGGTTCCTATCTGTTTTTAAAAAAGTGGAAGCGGGTGAGCTATGCGGTGAATAAGAACCCTTTGTTTGTTGTCGGAGCACTACTGATTGTTCCCCGGATGGAGTAAAAAAAGGGTTACCGTTACGATTAATGTCACGAGTGCTCAATCGCGATATTTAGCCTAACGCGAATTGCTTTTTGCGCGGTATCGTTCCCTCTCGTATTTTTGAGCTATCTATTCTGTTAGTCATCAATCTGTAAAATTGATGCTTTGACTTTCAGGATAGTTTCACATTACTTTACCGATTTAATCAAAAATTGAGACCGAACCTAGCCGAATAGTATAATTTATGAATAATGATGATAGAATATGTGTGAATAAATGGAAAATCTTAGCCTGATTCATCCCGGTTTTTGGTATGGGGTTCTTGTAGCTATCGTCTGCGGTGCGATCGTGGGTTACGAGCGACAATTGAAGGATAAGCCTGTTGGGGCGCGCACGAGCATCCTCATCTGCCTTGGTACACAAGTTTTTGTAAGCATAGGAACTTCTTTTATCAGTCCAAGTGCGGATCCAACCCGAGTGGTCGGGCAAGTTGTTACTGGGATTGGGTTTATCGGTGGAGGGGTTATCTTAGCACGCCGTGGGATGGTTATTGGTGTAACCACCGCTGCGACAATATGGGTATTAGCCGCAATCGGTGTAGTAATCGGTGTTGGGCATTATTTAACCGCGATTATGTTATCAATAGTAACTGTTATAATACTTATCGGTTTTGATTATTTTGATAAGAGAATTCTGGCGGCCAAAGCGGGGAAAAAACCGCCGGATGATGAATAAAAGTTGGAACATCGGCATAGTTTAGAATGGAATCGTGAGCAGCGCTATGATGGTTCATCCTAGGTTTTGATTATTCTGGTTCCCCCTCGTGTTCAGGTTTTTTTAAGATCAGACCCCTATTTTTGTCATTCCATAAAAATTCAATCCTTGAATTTTTTCAAGCAATGAATATTATTTTTTCGTTGTCGATTTTCTTTTATAGTCGCCTTTAGAGTTAATAGCGATGGTTAACAAAATGACAGAGCCGACTCCTGAAAGACACGAATTCCAGGCTGAAGTTAAGCAAGTTTTAGATATCGTTATAAATTCACTTTATAAAGAGAAGGAGATATTCATTAGAGAGCTCGTGTCTAATGCCTCAGATGCCCTTGAAAAGCTTCGGCATCTTCAGCTCACCGACAAGAATATTTTTGATGATAATCTTCCTCTTGAAATAAGCATTTCCACAGACGATGTTGCCAATACAATTACTATAAAGGACTTCGGGGTGGGCATGACTCGACAAGAACTCATCGAAAACCTTGGGACTATCGCACACTCGGGTTCAAAGGCTTTTTTGGAAGCTGTTAAGAAGGGCGCGGACGTGGGAGATAATCTTATTGGTCAGTTTGGAGTTGGATTTTATAGTGTTTTTATGGTTGCAAAATCGGTCAGGGTCCACACGCATCATTGGAAAAAGGATGGTGAGCACCTTGTTTGGAGCAGCGACGGTTCTGGCGCTTACGAGATTGAGGCAAGTTCTGGCCAAAGGCGCGGATGTAAAATTGAAATTCAATTAAAGGATGAAGCAAAGGAGTTCTCTAAAGCAGAGCACGTCAAGCAGATACTTTCCCATTATTCGAATTTTGTACAATTTCCAATTAACTTAAACGGTGAGCGCATAAACACTGTCCAGGCGATCTGGATGAGAAATAAAAACGAGATTAAGGACGAGGAATACGCAGAGTTCTATAAATTCCAGGCAAAGGCTTTTGACGAGCCTTTCTACAAACTCCATTTTAGTTCCGACGCTCCACTTACAATTAATTCCCTTCTCTTTGTGCCTACTGAAAATCAGGAGCGGTGGGGGTTTATCCGTTTAGAGCCGGGGGTCAGCCTTTACTGTCGAAGAATTCTAATTGATTCAAACCCGAAGGGGCTTCTTCCAGAGTGGCTGCGTTTCGTCAGGGGAGTGATTGATAGTGCGGATTTGCCGCTCAATATTTCACGGGAGACGATGCAGGACAGCGGTCTCGTTCAGAAGATTAACGATGTAATTACAAAGAGGTTTCTAAAGTATCTTGAGGAAGAGGCGAAAGAGAGAAAGGAAAAATACGAACAGTTTTATAATACGTTTGGTCTCTTCCTTAAGGAGGGGATCGCGACTGATATGACTTACAGGGAGCAGCTTTCAAAATTGCTTCGCTTTGAATCGTCTCAATTAGAGAAAGGCAAATTAACTTCATTATCTAAATATGTCTCACGAATGAAAGAGGACCAGAAGGAAATATATTATCTTAACGCTCCAACGCGCGAGAGCTTAGAACTCGGACCGCACTTAGAGTACTTTAGGGCGCGGAATTTTGAGGTCATATTTCTATACGATCCGATTGATGACTTCGTGATGAACAATTTAAGAGAATTTGACGGCAAAAGGCTTATCTCTGCAGACAGCGCCGAGGTAAAAATTGGGGATATTACGAAGGACTCGAAGGAAGAACCGCTTGATAAAGGCGCAGAGAAGAAGCTCTGCGAATGGCTTAAGGAGACCTTGGGAGATAGGGTGAATGAAGTGAGTATGAGTAAAAGACTTGTTGAGAGCCCTGTTATTGCACTTAACGCGGATAAATTTATGACCCCAGGCATGAAACGGATTATGAGGGCGATGCGACAGGAAGTAAAGGAGGGCTACAAGGTAAATCTCGAAGTAAACTCACGGCATAAATTGATTAAAAACCTCTCGGATCTAAAGGATAGAGACCCTGAACTAGCTAAACTGGTGGCAGAGCAATTACTTGACAATGCGCTAATTGCCGCTGGTTTCCTCGATGACCCAAGAACCATCGTTAACCGGGTTTACAGGATTCTTGAACGTGTTTCCGTGAACTAGCCATCAGAGAGGATTGAATGATTTGCTAAGTAACTCGAATCTTGTGCGCAGGGATCGCTTCCCCCTATGTCTTCTGGAAATTGAGTCGAGCAGCTTTTCCTGCTATAAATCACTCGAACTCGTTGTTTGAGTTTCCTACTTTGTAAAGGATTAGTCTATACGCTCTAGGTCGAAGCATTAGGTAGAATATAAAAAGATTATGATACTCAAGCCAAAAAGGAATGGCCCGGTTTCCGGGATAAGGTTAATCATTTTTTTATTTCCTGTTTCGATTTTTTTCAGTATTGCCATCAATGATTTTTCTTCAGCTTCGGATAACAAAGGAGGGATTTTCATATTAGGAAGTTGGACCGAGAAAGACTTAAACAGTATCATGGAACAGTCGTCTAAAATACAAGATGTCGGTGAACGAATAGACTTTTTATCGGGGAAATTCCTGAATACCGAATACGAGGAGTCAACACTGGTAGGGGATATAAACCATCCTGAAGAACTGGTGATAAACTTGGAGGGCATGGATTGCTTTACCTATATAGATTATGTGGAGGCGATGCAGCTCTCTGCTTCTTATCCGATGTTTGTAGATAATATTCAGCGTATAAGGTATGAGTCTGGGGAGGTAGATTTTAGAAAAAGAAATCATTTCTTTACAGATTGGGCTGTATATAATAGTGACAGTATAGTTGATGTCACAAAAGAGGTCGGCCGAGAGGGGACGAGAACCGTCAAGAAACTTCTAAATAGGAAAGAGGACGGGACACCCTACCTCCCGGGTATTCCGGTTAAGGAGCGTACTGTAAATTACATACCGTATGAATCTATTGATGATAAGGTTATAGGGCGTCTGAAAACTGGCGATTATATAGGTATCTATACCGATAAGGAGGGTCTGGATGTCTCACATACCGGGATTCTAATCAGAAAAGGCGACAAGGTGTATCTAAGGCATGCATCTTCGAGAAAAGATAATCGCAGGGTTGTTGATGAGGAATTGCTTGCCTACCTGCTCGACAAGCCTGGATTGGTGGTTTTGAGGCCCAAGTGGTTTTGAATAGTAGTAACTACATGATTTTTTAATATTTTTGTCGTTGCTGTAGATGTTGGATATTTCGTGGACAAAATTCTTGAGATTTCATGATTAGGTTTGTTTTCATTAGTCCTTTTCAGAATGAAAAGGACTTGAAGGGCCTTCCAAAAATTGCGGCCTGTGCTGAACTTGTTTCAGTATTAAGAAAATCAAAAACGAAGACGTGAAAAAAAATTTGCGGGTTGTGGTTGGATTAAATTTTTTAGTCGGAGTTTATGATTTTTAGCAAATTTTTGGGTAGCCTTGATTTTTGCTTCTTTGTATCAAGACAAAGAAGTGAAAAGAAGACCAAGATTAATGAAGAAGATACCTTCAAGTATGCTGTCCTCGAAATTTCTGGCTCTTACAATTACGAGCGACTTTTGGAGCGCGGCAATCTCTATTTTTTGATACGTTGTGGTAATTTTATTAATTGCGGTTGAGAGATCGGTTAAAAAATGGAAACCAGGATTTCAATATTCCGGCGATTGCCACTTCACTAAGTTCATCGCAAGGACGCTTGTGACATCAAGTCTTGAATTTGAAACATCCTGTGAGAAGTGAACCTTTTTTAATTAGCTGTATTTTATTTTGGCGAATATCAATAAGAGTAGGCTCTTTAATCGCTCTAACAAATATTGTTGAAATTATACAGGGGTGACAAATTTGAAACCGGAAGAGTATGTTCTTCGCGCTACTGACCACTACTATAAGGGCGAGTACGAAGAGGCAATAAAAAATCTAGACTTGGCTATAGAATTGAGGTCTGATTTTGCTGAGGCTTGGTATAATAAAGGAATAGTGTTATCTGTGATTTGTCGTCATGAAGAGGAGGTCGAGGTTTATAATAAAGCAATTGAATTGAAGCCGGATTATGCCGAGGCGTGGAATAACAAATCTGCCGCACTGGGCAGGCTAGGGCGCTTTGATGAGGCTCTTAATGCTTCAGATAAGGCGCTCGAACTAAAACCGTGGTTCGCGGTGGCATGGTGTAATAAGGGGGCAGCCCTTGGCTGGCTTGGTCGGGATAAGGAAGCAATTGACGCTTATGAAAAGGCATTAGACATTGAGCCTGATTATGTAGAGGCGTGGAATAACAAGGGTGTCTCTCACCACAACATTGATGATCTAAACGAAGCGATTAAGGCCTTTGACAGGGCGATAAGATTAAAGCCCGGTTATGCCGAAGCATGGTACAACCGCGCGAGGGTTTATGCGAAAAAAGGATTAACCAAAAAAGCATGGACTGATTTAGAGCAGGCTGTTTTACTCGATGCTTCTTTTAAAGATGAAGCGAAAAAAGATAAGGTTTTTGATGAGGTTAAGAAAGACAAAGAGTTCAGTAAACTAATTGATTGAATTCAGACTGAAAAAGAATTCAGGAGGAAAGAGTCTATGCCATTGAC
>JBAUII010000143.1:0-115439 GCA_049682815.1 Thermodesulfobacteriota bacterium
TATTTTTTCTGGATCCCCGACCACGCCTGTCCTCGAAATCCTTGATCGGGGAATCCTCAGGGATGACAAATTATCCTCCCCTTTTAGAAAAAAGGGGAGTTAGAGGGGATTTGATTGATCTGGAGGACTGAAGTCCTCCGCTACTTCTTTCGAGGTTTAGGTAATAATGCTTGAAATGTCTTTTTAATCCTCCCTAACGCTCCTTTTATAAAAAGGAGGGGACGCGATTATCATTCCTTACGTGCTATCCATCTGCGGGGTTGGAAAACCCCGCCTATCATGTTTGGGTAAATTGTAATCCCAAATAACAACCGGGTGGGTATCCCCTGCCCGATAATGATTCGACTCGGTCTATGTCTAGTGTCAGGCCAAGGTGTAAATAAGCCTAGAAAAGTCAATTTGCATGCCTGTCCCCGCTATGGGGTTGGTGATGGCTCCCTTATCGGATTACAATCTGTACCATCCCAGTTGCCCCTAACTACATTTATCCTTCCAAGCGATGGTGACAGTTCAACAATCCCGCACGTGTTAACCCTAGACGTACCGGTT
This sequence comes from Thermodesulfobacteriota bacterium, assembly GCA_049682815.1. Classification (GTDB taxonomy): domain Bacteria; phylum Desulfobacterota_D; class UBA1144; order Nemesobacterales; family CSP1-2; genus DASWID01. The sequence goes on from JBAUII010000143.1 coordinate 550, forward strand.
GGTGTTAATAACATCGAAACCGTCTCCTGGTCAGCATCAGGAGCCGGATCAGTCGTTATCGGCTCGCCGTTTTGATCTACCATGAACCCCTTTGGACCGAATCCACATCGAAGAGGATCGGTCTCTCCCATGTCAGTCATATTTAAGTTAAAGTTACTGTTCATTTTCTTTGTCTGACTGGATACGATGCACCATTTATCAGACCCTCTGTTGCTATTGCCCCTTTCCAGTGTTATAGTCAGACTGTCATCCCCCAGGGCAAAGTCGGTATAATTATTGCAAAATTTACAATCTGGGTCAGTGTCATCAATAGCGCCATCATCACACCGCGAGAATACGGCCCTGTATTCCACACCGTCCCTTGCGGATTTCAGCTTTGCCATCTGAAGTGTAGCCGAAATGTTCCTCGTAATATCGTTGATTGTACGGCTAGTGTTAAACTTGCTAACCATAAGCCCGGCAATACCGGCGAGTAAAGATATAACACCGGCTACAATAAGGGCCTCTATAACTGTCATGCCTCTTTGCCTTTCTTTGCTATGCATGTTAGTCATTATAACCTATAATAGCTCTTCCCAAAATAGCGTCTGTGTTCTGGTAGCAAGCTGGGGAAGCTCCAAGACCAGGAAATTCGCCCCTCCCGCTGCACTGCTACCCGAAAAGGCAACCGTCATGACTACAGAACCACGCGCTCCGAATGTGAGCTGTGCCGGTGTCGGCATTCCAAATGCGACTGTTTTTCCCGCTGTATCCGCCCTCTCGTCAGGATCTCCACCGAGAAGATTCTCCGCTCCAGGCACCCTCGCCAGAGCGGGCTCTCCTGAAAGATAATCGAGAGCAAAGAGTCTGCCCTCGCCAGCACCCGCCGCACATACGTTCTCTTGTGCCGGATCGGGCGCAAATGTCGTAAAGAGTAATGCCCTTGCAATAACAACGGGCGGGCCAAAACCCTTTTCTCCCATCGGACTTTCAATACTAGGATCGACGGAACTATCGAGGTTATCCGGGAATCTTACGATGAACTCACCCTGATTGTTTACGGTACTACCGCCTTCCGTTGTAAATTGACCGGTCACACCCGCCAGTGGAACAATATCGATTATCTGCCCTGCGTTGAAATCCGCCTCGGTTTTAGTCGGCGCACTAACTGCGGAACCCCCGGCGAGAAAAGCCGGGACGGAGGGATCTATGAAGTTATAGAGCTTCCCAAATTGTAACGTACTGCTCGGGTTTCTCCTGCTTCCTGTTACGAAGATAACATGGAGCTGGCCAAGATCATCAAACACAGCCGTAGGGGCAAAGTATATGGGCATCCTCTGACTTATAAAGGTTATAGGATCGACCGGTATTGTCGAAGGATCGAGGCACTGATTAAGGTCAGCGGTGGCACAGAATGCTATATCACCTGTCCAGTCGGGTGCAGTTATGTCGGCATCGCCTCTGAGACCGGTCAGAGACAGATTATCAGCGACAATAGGACGGGAAATATCGAATCTCCACATCCTTCCGCAGGTATCGCCTGCGTACGCCACATCCATATATCCATCGGCATTCAGATCAAAAACACCCGCCCTGGCTGAAATATCGCACTCCATTTCAGCTAAATCTGTATCGGTCAGATCCGAGGGTACCGGATCATCAGGGTTAAATTTAAAGATGATCTTTCCGGTGGGTATATCTATGGCATAGAATGCATCACCGAAGGTAACCCCATCAGTCGGATCGGTGTCAAGGGGATCCATTCCCCCGCCGACAAACATCACCCACCTGTCCACCGTAACATCCGTTACTCCATTATCTGCAGTCATCCTCACCCTTCCAATTGCCGGTTCAGACCATGTGTTTCCAAAATCATGATCGAACAGGGTCCAAATGTGGGCGGGATAGTCCGGGCCGTTTGTTAGATGCTTACCAACATTGCTGCAATCGGTACCGACGCCACCAGCACACTCGACATTTGTTACGTCGAGAGCCGTATAGGCCCCACCCCCGTTTCTAAAGCCGGATATAAGTAGTGTGTGCCATTCCCTTCCACACACATCGATATTACCATCTGGCGTATTGACAGCTCCCGGACAAAGTGCTGCATCCTCAGCTATTCCATTTGCATATCCGTCAATAAATACATCCGCGATCAGGGCCGACCCGTCCGCGAAGGATCTCTGTTCATTTTTCTCCGCCACGAACGTCTTGAAGTCTCCAAACCTGTAATCCGGGGGCGTAACACCAGAAGGTGATTCCGGGCCATTGTCCGAAATAGAGTCGGGAAGGAAAGAAGGCGGTGCAAACGCGAATAGCTCAACGCCGGTGCCAGGATTAAAGAATGGGACCGACTCCTCCTCAAGATTAAATGGATTAGTCACAGTTCCGCCTGGAGGGATCGATACTAACTCCCCTCCGTGAAAGGAATGGATAAATCCGTCATTGGCACCCACAAACACTGCTGCAGACCTATCCTTGAACTGAGACGCGAAGGACTGAAAACCTTCGTCAAAGAAGAGAGGCGATGGTGAACCCACCAGAACAGGTGTAGAGTGGAATATATCGCCAAGCCTAACCGCACAGGTTGCATAGTTATCATTCAAGGTATTTCCGTCGGTCAGATCCGGGCAATTATACCCAATCGAATCCGGCAGTTGTCCTACCAAGACCGGAGATCCCAGCGCATCGCCCAACGGATATATCCGTGTATTACCAGTCATAAAATCAATAGTCTTGTCTCTAATACATTGCGTAACGCATGTTATGCAATCATCTGACACCGGAGTCACGAGGTTTCCAGTCACACCATCTACCGGACAATCACCCGTACAATCGGTATAACCGTCCGGAGGAGCTGCGGCACAAAAGGTAGGGATTGGATCTGTTACATCAGCGTCACTGATCCCGAATTGATTCAGATCAAGATCGGTGCTGGATAGGTTAAAATCAACCTCATCCCCCTCATATCTGAGCCGCAAGACCTCCGAGGTGACCAGGTCGACCTCTTCATCGATAGTATCCGGGTCTGTCCTGATGACGGTAAAGAGTCGCCTCGGGTCACTCCCAATGTCCCTCTCTGTCAGCAGCTTAGCCGCCTCCCAGAAAAACCCAAGCGCATTGGCATTAAGGACCCCCTTGTCGGTGAAGATTCTGAGGGAATCGACAACCGCCGGATCAGTTAGGTCGACGCCTGTGGGTGGTTTTCGTATGACCACCTTTGAACCCGGATTTCCAGGTTCATCCACAAAACTATAAAGGGCGAGCCTTCCCTGCCAAAGTCTCTCCGGCGGGTTGGCCGTCAGGTTAGCCAGAAGTATCCTGTCGCTAACGGCAACACTTGCGGCGGAAGTGGGCGCGGTAGGCGCTACGCCCGCTGTGGGGAAATTACCTATAAAGTCAATAATCTGTTCGAGAGCCTCTACGAGTTCTGATGGATCATCGACAAAAAAGGCAAAACTGTTTCCTAATGCATCCGAGTCGAGAGCTCCCGCTGATGTGAAAAACGTATTTTCGAACACATCGGTTCCCTGAAAATTACAAACGCCAGTTTCACTGAATCCCGCATCCGTTATTAGGCAATTCTTAAGCTGGGCATCTGAAGGGTTTGTATCAATGCTAAGTGCCTGACCAAAATCCCTGAATATCTGATCGCCCGGATCTGGCAAAACGTTTAGCGGTTCGATGGTTCCAACCAGAATACCTTCCGGGTCCACATGTTTAATTATTCCAGTAGTGTGTGTACCCCCACCCAGAGCCATTGCATTCAATGTTTTTACGGCCTCCAGGCCTTTAACCCCCATCCCAATCACGAAAGTCAGTACTTCTTTCTTCAGCGGCCCCCCGCAGTTTACCGGATGCCTTGCGTAATACGTCCTCAGATTGCTTATAGCCTGTATAGAGCTTCTCATGTTAGAAAATCCGGTAACGAGCAATGGGACCCCATTTGCGGCGACGGAGCATGATCCTGACGTACCAGGCAGTGAACAATCCCCTGAGCAGTTGTCAAGTCCGCCGGTCACCACGATCATAAATTCAGCCCTGCACGCGCAGGCAGGGTCGGTCTGAAGCTCAACCCTGAACGAGTCAAGAACATCTTCACCTATCGTGCTGTTTGCGGTGTTGTCATCGTCGAAACCTATTGCGTTTGCAAGAGGTGAACGCCCTCCTACGCGCCTATCCCTAAAGAATTTCCACACATTATCAAAGTTCTGTATGCTCCCTCCAGCAAACCCCCCCTGTGGCTGTCCAGTTATGTCGTTACCAGTACAACTGTCTACCCCTGAAAGGTCCCCGGGAGGCGCATCATTCCCGCCCCCACCGCCAAAGGTCATAGGGCGGATCCTGACATCAAACTCGCTTGCATCGACTGGCGTCAACTGGTCAATAATGGGTGTGTCTTCCCCATTTGTTATAGGTAGGAGGGTATCGTCTCCCGTACCTTTCACTATAGAACTCACATTCCTGAAGGGCGTGTTCATAAACTGGTCGCAACAAACCACTCCAGATGTTGGACTGGCCGGATCAATCCCGCAACCATTATCGACAAACGATCCGGTGAATAACCCGTTCGGGTCGTCACACATCAAACTTCCGAGGGAATCATCGGCATCGAGTATATCGAAGAACGTGCTGACTACAGCGTCCCAGCGGGTCGTTCCGTATTTGAACTTTGTACAATTGACATCTTCATCCGGTACTATGGTTGGAAGACCTGTTAGGGGATCAATAACTGTCTTTTCGCATGAATTAGCAACAAATGGAGTGTCCATGCAACTCATGAAATTACTGAATAATCCGGGATCGTCGCAAGATTTATCGGCTATCGTGTCGTCAAGACATTCCTCGGCACCACAGGTTAGAGGGTTATTTGCAGGATCAGCAAGATTTGCTTGCTGAACAGTTATATTTTCTATTGCTGAAGCAGCCTGAGCGCGCTCAGCGTCTGTGTCGCAATCTGAGGGATTAGGACCTCCGCATATCGAATTGAACGATTGCGAATACGCGCTCGATGCGATTGCGGGCGTATATCTACTCTCTATGCAAGCTAAGAACCGATTAAAGTTTTCAGGTGTCTGGCATGTGCCGGTCTGGGATGTGGAACAGGCTATACTGCCGCAAGGATTTAGTCCAGCAGCGTTGCCAGCGCAATGTGCAACAGCATAGTTAGCACTGTTTGTGGGATGGTTAATTTGACCTGCTCTATTGCCTGGAGGTAGTGTTAAATCCTTCTTCAAAGTCTGAAAGGAACCGCACGTGCCAATAACAGCGTCAACATCCCAACTTGCAACCTGTGAGCCCCCAAAGTTATCCCCCATAGAGAGTGAATTATCATATAATAGAAGAACGTTGGGACGGCCGCCGACGATTTGGGAAATAAGGATACTAATGTCTTCGACCTGGTTCTTGATAATCTCATCGCCCCTGGCGCCAGTGACAAGAACGAGCACAGAAAACACCAGTAAGATCTTGATTTTATAAAGTTCTCTGCCAAGATTGCCAAATTTATTAAACATGAATCAATCCTCCTGTGGAGAAGCCTTCATCTATCATATTTTCCTACTGCCCTGAATATACATTGCTGGCGCCGCCCGGAACAAACGATTCAAACCCCACCGCTATCTCGACACCCGTGTTTATATCCGGATTCGTATCCTTTTTATCTCGATCCATGGCATCCTTCCCGGTCACCAGGAAACTTGCCGGGACTGCCGCCGCTCCTCCCACACCCCCTGAAGGAAGGCTCACGTGCTTTAACGGCCTCCCCATCTGTTTCGTTGGCGGTGGTGGGTTTTGAATTATGGGAGCTGGATCGTCGTTCTCATTGGCACGGTTAAAATTTCTCGAACCCGTCCTGCAATAGGATTCGGAATTTGACGGTGTTGAAGGTATCTCTATTCCCATTTTATCTCCACCTACCTGGAGCTGATAGAAAAATGTTTCAATTCCAACGGTTTCGAATGCCCTCCTTGCCTCTTGAACGCAATTCTCGGCGGCCAGAAAGGCCTCCTGTCCCTGTTTGTAGTTCGACATGGTCTGAAAATCGATGTTCGACATGAATGAAATTGTTATTGCGAGGGTCGACATGATTAAGATCATTATCATGGCTATTATGACCGCTATCCCACTCTCACTTGCTTTAAGATCTATGGTCATATTACGACTGCTCATTTCTTGCCCAAATTCCATACTTATAATACCTCCTCTAATTTATCCAAATTCCTCCCTGGCCAGGTTTCTGACATATACTATCGTCGAAAATACCCTGTATATATAACCCTCTACAGGGTCCGGTAAGTTATCTGACAACTCCTTCTGTTCAACATCGCCTATAGCCGGGATGTTTTGTCCGAAGAATCCCCCGGAAATCTTACGAGGCCTCGTTTGTGAACGGACAACCAGATATATCTCCACCGACCTTATATCGTTCACATTACCTACTTTACTCCCGGGATCGGGAGGAAGGTGAGCAGCTATCCAATCATCGAGCTCATCAAAGTTAGCAAATTGCCTGTTGGCAGTATCGGAGGGGACTCCCACCTTTGTTATAACGCCGTCAAAGCCCTGAATATTAAACACCAGCTGCAGGTCAACTATGCCAGGGGCGTCAGGGCCTCCTACCATTGGCTGAAACTGATCAGGGTCGCCATCGGCGTTAAGAGACTGAGACATCTCAAGCTCCCTGTCGTTGAGGTCGACCCTGAAGGACTTCGCATCCGCTATCGTTATTTCCGATGCCTGAAGGGCAAGCCTGGGCCTGAAAAAGCTCGTAACAAAGGTACTGACATCGGCGAAATCGTCTTCCTGGAAGTTTTGCTCTATGATATCGGAGAAGTCGTTAATCTCGGCCTGATTCTGTTCATTAATATCCACCCTCAGAATAACAGAGCATTCAGTACATTTCTCGGGCTCTGTATTGCAATTCACGATCGGAGCCAGGGGATCGGGATTGGGGTAGCATAGGTTGAACCTCGACCTTGCACCAATTAAGCCCCCATCCTGTATGAGCGGCGGATTCCTGTCCACTCCCGATGCGTCTTTAAACCACTCGGTGGGGAGGTTTAAGACCAATGGAGGCCCGTCGCTCGCTACGCTTACAGTCCCTTCTATTGACGGCAGAAGAGTACACCGCGAACCGTTTCTAGCTCCTCCGTCGCATATTGCATTTTCACAGTTCCCACCGGGGCAATCTCCATCCCTCCCCTCGGTTACATCCCATGTGTACACGGTCAAACAGTCAGGAGGTGAATCAATATCTGTTTCAGTCGTATTATTATCGCACTGTGGATCCACGCCGCTCCCACCATTCTCAAAGTCAATTGAGAATGTCTTCCCCTGTCGCGAGCCGGCATTCCTGACTTCTGATGCGATAAAATCAAGGGCTGCCCTGGCGGTGTGGTCTACATCGACTATATCCTGAGTAATATTATACTGCCTCTGTTGTTGAACAAGGGCAAGCGTCATGCCCGTTATGATAAGGGAAAAGATTGCAGCCGAGACCAGTAGTTCAACGATTGTGAAGCCCTTTGAGTCCATTAACGCCTCCGTACTTATCACTTAAGGAATATGAGGAACACGTACCTGAGTCCATCCCGCGATTATCTGCGACCAATCATCGATATGCGCAGTCATTATGTACGTTTGAGTAGCAACAGAGTTTCTCAGAATAGGCCGGTTGTTATTGTTTGGATCTATTATAGTTAACCCCGTTTCGCCAAATTGCCCCGGAGTCTTTACGGCATAAGTAAGCGTTACTGTGAGAATCTGAACTAGGGTTGCAGGGTCTTGCTGCTGCGACGCCCTCACATTCTTGATTATGTACATATCAGCGTCAGGATCAGTGCAGTTATTCACGTCGGTTTCAAAAACAAGCTTTTCCGGGTCGGAATCGTTGGTCTCAATCGGTGCGCAGCTATGCTCGTCAAAACCGGCGGGGGGATCAGGAATCTGAGCTACTGACAAAACTCTCATTGTATCACACGGCTGCCCGGGGCACCCGGTGCATGGGTCTGCGCACGGGGGATTTGTGCAGTCGGAAGGGGCACTGCCGTCACAATAAGAAAAGTCGGGAACCCTTCCAGCAACTGTGGCTGAATGTGCGATTGTGTTAAGCAGATGCAATCTCCTTACCTCTTCCATATCTTTATCGGCCACAAACTGAATAATATTTGTCGCGACGCTGCCAAACTCTGACTTTTGTTTCTGCCTTAATGACAGATACTGCATCTCCGCCACTGCTAAAAAACCTAAACCCATTATAGCAACAGCAATCAGTATCTCGGCAAGCGTAAAGCCATCTTGTTTGCTGGTAATTTTCATACACTCCACCCGGTTGAGTCTATACAAATCATTGCAATATTCATACCACCTAAGATAATAAGGCAACCTCCTGTAATTTAAGCATATTTTACTCCATTTTCCTATGAGAACCGGAAAACATGTGCAAGAGTTTGCACAGACCGTGAAGATATTTGCGCAACCGAACTATTTTGAATCGTATCGGGGGAATATGCTCTTAACATCGCCCACATTAGTCCCCGGATTGCTCCTACCCCACTCCTTCGCATCTGAAATACGAACCGATTCAAGTCGCTCTCTATAACCCAATAAGCTCCAAATCTCCGTGGCTGAATCGGGTATAAAGGGATAAACTAAAATTGTCACTATCCTGATTGACTCAACCAACACCCAGAGTATCGTATCCAGCCTTTCCATTTCGCCGGCCTTTGCAAGGGACCAAGGAGAAGATTCATCAATATATTTATTTACCACTCCAATGTAATCCCATAGTGTGGATAGTGACTTATTGAATGCAATCTCATCCATGTATTTTTCAAATTCCTTAACGGTCCTTAGCGCATTCTCTCGTATGTTCACATCGGTTTCGAGAAGCGGGCCCGGCGCCGGTATCACACCGCCGCTGTACTTCTTAATCATTCCGATAGTCCTGCTTACGAGATTTCCAAGCCCGTTTGCCAGTTCGCCGTTTATCCGCCCGATGATTGCGCTCCTCGAGAAATCTCCATCCTGGCCGAATGGTATCTCTCTCAACAGAAAATACCTGAAAACATCTTGACCGAATTCTTCAACGATATTATATGGATCAACAACATTACCCAGAGATTTTGACATCTTCTCTCCCTCAACCGTCCACCAGCCGTGCGCAAAGACCTGATTGGGAAGCGGAAGTCCCGCAGACATCAGGAATGCGGGCCAGTACACGGCATGAAAACGAAGGATATCTTTACCCACCAGATGAATGTCGGCTGGCCATATATCCTCGAAATCTTCCGGTTTATCAGGAAATCCGGCCGCCGTGAGATAGTTGGTCAATGCATCAAACCACACATAGACTACATGTGTTGAATCTCCGGGCACCGGAATTCCCCAGGAAAAGGTCGTGCGACTCACGCTCAGATCCTTAAGACCACCTTCCACAAACCGAACCACCTCGTTCCGCCTGTTTCTTGGTTTTATAAACTCAGGGTGCTTCCCGTAATGCTCAAGGAGTTTCTCTTGATATTTTGATAGGCGGAAAAAATAGCTTTCTTCTTTTATCCTCTCCAAAGGCGGCCGGGTGGCCTCCGGAAGATTCATATATTCCTCAAGCTGGGTTTCAGTCACAAACGCCTCGTTCCTCACATCATACCAGCCTTCGTATTCACCAAGGTATATATCGCCTTTGCCCTCGATTATACGAAAAATTTCCTGGACAGCCTTTTTATGCCTATCTTCGGTTGTCCTTATGAAGTCATCATTCGTTATATCTAACCTTTCCCAGAGATTCTTGAAACGTAAAACAACCCTGTCGGCAAGCTCGATCGGCTTTATACCATACGCCTGAGCCGCCCTCTCTATCTTCTGCCCGTGCTCATCGGTACCCGTTAGGAAAAACACATCTTCACCCCTGAGCCTTCGGAACCTGGCAATCGCATCCGCCGCAATCGTGGTATAAGCATGGCCGATATGTGGAACATCATTCACATAGTATATCGGGGTTGTGACATAAAAACGCTTTCCCATTACGAAGAGATCCTTAAATTTTGCTTTTTCGTGTTAATTGATTTGAAACTTCCTGAGCGAATTCTGTAAGTGTTAGATATTTCGTGGACAGAATCTTTAATAGTGCTTTCCTCATATAGCTTACTCTTCTTTCTGACTTCTTTGTCTTGATACTGAATAGATCCTGACCTATCGTCAGGACATGGTTCAGCACAGGTACAAAGAAGCAATCCTTCGATCCTTCGATGAAACTCAGGACAGGCCCTTCGATAAAGCTCAGGGCTCAGGACAAGGCTGGCCGGTTGTTGTCACTAATTCCTTAATAGGGAATCCATGCTTTTACCTCTGGATCCCCGATAACGCTTGTCCTCGAAATCCTTAATCGGGGAATCCTTGGGGATGACATAAGGACTAAAACATTTAATTCAGCCGCAGCCCACAAATTTTTTTAAACGTCTTCGTTTCTGATTTTCCTAACGCAATTTTTGGAATGCCGTTTAAGTCCTTTTCATTCTGAAAAGGATTAATGAAAATAAATCTATTCATGAAATTGTAACATCGTAGTCCACGAAATATCTGACATCTACAGTTAGGACAGATTATACGATAATTAAGTGGCAATCGTTCTTTATTAAAGCATCCTTTTATTATTGAGTAAAAGTGCTCAGTCTTTAGCCAGGCCATAACACCTCAATATTCAATTTCTTAATCAACCTAATGAGTGGTAGAATATGATAGTTGAAAAAATGGGAGAATTCGTAAAAAAATTAAATAACTTTCTCTCTAAAGAGTTATGGCACATCGATCTTTCTTCCCTCAATGGGATCAAAGCATTCTTTATTACAGTAATAAGGCTAACATACGTAACAATTCGCGAATCTAATAAGAACGAACTCAGCCTCAGGGCTATGAGTCTTGTTTACACAACAATAATTGCTATTGTCCCACTTCTTGCTTTCAGTTTCTCGGTTCTAAAGGCATTCGGCGTTGTTGATAGCCAGCTGGAACCCATTCTTTCCAATTTTCTTGCACCACTCGGAGAAAAGGGAACTGAATTAACACAGAAAATTCTAGAATTCATCAATAATATGAAGGTTGGCGTATTGGGATCCTTAGGTCTCCTGTTCCTTGTTTACACTGTTATCTCACTAATTCAGAAAACTGAAAGTTCACTAAATTACATATGGGGAATAGAAAAAGGAAGGAGCTTTAGTAGAAGATTTACCGATTATTTAAGCGTAATTCTCATAGGACCTGTTTTTATTTTTACTGCATTGGGTATTACAGCAACTTTAATGAGTCACGCGATTGTAGCTAAAATAACTTCAATTGAGCCTTTTGGCACAGCTATCTTTTTCTTTACGGGTACCATCCTTCCGTACATCATCGTATCAGCAGTTTTTACGTTCATTTACTCAGTAATGCCTAACACTCAAGTTAAATCCCTGTCTGCACTCTTAGGTGGAGTGGTTGCAGGAATCTGCTGGCAATCAAGCGGGTGGATTTTTGCCTCATTTGTTGCATCTTCAACGCAATATGCAACCATATATTCGGGTTTTGCCGTAATTATCCTCTTCATGATATGGCTCTACATAAGTTGGCTGATATTTCTTATTGGAGGTGAAATTTCATATTGCCATCAAAACCTAAATTTTTTAACTTTACAAAAAGAGGCCGTTACGATTAGTAATAGATTAAAAGAGAAAATAGCGTTCCTTATTATGTACCTAATTGGGTACAACTTTTACAACAATAAGCATAATTTCACACTCGTTTCACTAGCACAGAAATTCGAGATACCTGAGGAGCATATTCAAGAATCCCTAACTTATTTGATGAATAAGAAGTTAATCATTGAAACTACAAATGATCCGCCTTCTTATGTACCCGCAAAGGATCTCGAAACAATTAAACTTTATGAGATCATTGAGGCTGTAAGGGAGAATGAAGAAGATTCCATAATGATTGAAGAAAAATTCATTAAAATGCCAGCGGTTGACATGGTCGCAAAAAAAGTCAACGATGCAATTTATGATGCTTTGGGAGAGGAGAATCTAAGAAATGTAATCACTTCACAAGATGACAAACCAAGCATTTAAATATTACTTTCCAAAAATCTCACAGCCATTTTCTTTTCTTAAAATAAAAAATCATTGAAATTGCTACAATCAGCATCAAAACTAAGATTGAAGGGTAACCCCACCTGGCATGAAGTTCCGGCATACGTTCAAAATTCATTCCGTAGACCCCGGCGATAAAGGTCAAGGGAATAAATATAGAAGCCATTATCGTTAATACCTTCATTACCTCGTTCATCCTGTTGCTCATACTGGACAGATAAATTTCTAGCATCCCTGTTGTCATCTCCCGTACGGTCTCGATCGTATCGATTACCTGAACTGTATGATCATATAGATCCCTTAAATATATAATAGTGGTCTGATTGATTAGCGGCGATCCCGATCTTTCCAAGTTGCCTACTATTTCCCTTACAGGCCAGACAGATTTCCTTAAAAATAGCATCTCCCTTTTCAGTGTGTGCATTTCGTTCAGGTCATATTGTGTAATATCCTCCATTAACATTTCTTCAAGGCTTTCCAGGGTATCGGAAAACTTTTCTAGAATTATGAAATAGTTATCCACTATTGAATCAACCAATGAATAAGCCAAATAATCTGAACCTGTTCCTCTTAATCGTCCTTTTGAATTCCTTATTCTTTCCCTTATGGGTTCGAATACATCTCCCCCCCCTTCCTGGAATGTTATAACTAAATTTTTACAAAGTATAATGCTGATCTGCTCAGCCTTTATGATATTTTCTTTCTCCTCATAATAAAGCATCTTAATAACCATATATATATAGTCACCATAATCCTCCATCAGAGGTCTCTTTTCAGTATTCAGAATATCCTCAAGCACGAGGGGATGAATATTGAAATGTTTTCCAAATTTTTCTATTAACTCGACATCATGAAGGCCATCAATGTTTATCCAGGAAACACCGGGGGTATCTCTATACGGGAAGGTTTCGTCTATAGTTTGAAGTCCCTTATCCTCAAATTCACTATCGCTATAATCGATAACTCGAATCCTCGGTTTCTCTAATTTCTTCTCGCCAACATGAATTAGAACACCTGGATGGAGGCCAACCTTTTTTGAACTTTTTTTAATTAATCTTGACAAGACAATCCAGCCTCACAGATATTAACTACCAAATCGAGATTTACTCTTAAAGAAAATATCAAATTATCCTTACCCCCTTTAGTGAATAATAAAAAAGTATAAAATAATACGATACAGGAAAAACAAGTATAAGGCTGTCAAACCTGTCCAGAATCCCTCCGTGGCCGGGGAGGATCGATCCTGAATCTTTTACACCCACGCTTCTCTTTATTTTAGATTCAAATAGGTCGCCGAATATAGCGCTAACCGCCACGATCAAACCTAAAAAGAAAACCCATGAGTAAGATAGGGGAGAACCGAAAACAAGGTTCACAACTGCTCCAGTGATGATCGATGATATTAACCCTGCAACAGTTCCAACCACGGTCTTTCCAGGACTTATACTTGGCGAAAGCTTTTTCTTCCCCTTCCACTTTCCGATGTAATAAGCGCCTGTATCATTTAAAAAACTACAGGTAACGACGAATATTATGTAGAAGAATCCCGAATCTCTCAGACCTTGATTTGATTCGCCGAGTACCCTCATATAATCGCTGTCGCCGATATTCCGCAACAGGATGGCGTGACTGAGAAACCACCCGAGATATATTATCACGAAAAGATTCAAAGCTGTTTGTGCAATGACGTCACCTTGTTGCTCTTGCATCAGCATAAGAAGAAGTGTGATAATGATGATGGCAGTAGAAGCAATGCTAAAATAAACAAAACCAAAATATGCAGATGCAGGCAAAATTACCCCGGATAAAAATATTAGTCCCTTTTGGAGAGAGTATCCTTTTTTTTTTAACATAACAACGAGCTCGAACTCGGCCATGAGAATCACTATTAGAAAGAGTAAGAGAAACCATACTCCTCCAAGATAGAAAATTAAATAGAGAATGGGAATCCCGATTACGGAGGTAAGAATTCTCTGATAAGGTTTGTCCATTGCGGTTAAGTGGATATAATTTCCATGATAATAAGGGCTATTGCAAATCGAAATATTCCAGATGAGTAATATAGAATTAATCTATAACCCAAATGACAGTGCAATGAAAATCGCAGTCTTAGTCTCTGGATCTGGCACAAATTTCTTAGCGATTTATGATGAGCAATTAAGATTGGAAAGATTGGGGGTGGTGAACCATGGGAAAGTCGAGGTAGTTTTCACGAACGTTCCAAACTGTGAGGGGGCAGCGAAAGCGAGAGATTTAGGTGTTCCAGTTGTAAGCCTCAGTTCAAAATCATTCTTCGAAATCCTGAATAAAAACGCGGGTGATGACGGGCTAAGAGATTATTACGATGCGGCAACAATTTCCCTAATTGAAGACGCATGCAAACCCGATATTGTGGTGCTCGCGGGTTACAGAAGAAGAATCGGAGGATTATTCTTAAGCCATTATAAGAATCGAATTGTAAACCTGTTCCCTGGAGATATCACAAAAAGGTATCTGGTCAGAGGAGTCGATGCATCTATTCAAGCTTTACGTGCTGGCGAAAGTTATATCAAATGTACGGTATACCTAGAGAAACACGGTGAGCGATTCGGCCCGTCAATTGTTCAATCAAAACCGATTTCCCTTGAAGGGTATGAAGAACGAGACGCGCGAAAAATGCAGGAGAAGATTAGAAACGAAGGAGAATGGAGAATCTATCCCTTTGCCGTGCACCAACTCATTGCTAAAGGCAGATTAGGAGTTGACAAGAATGATAATCTATACATCGACGGAAAAAGAATGCCAGAGAGAGGATATCAATTTAAAGACGCTGAATTGAACACAAATTAAACTAAAAATAAATTCAAATAAGGATTAATAATATTCGAAGTTTGCAATATCATCCTGGGGCCCAGTCCTAATAAAACAAAATAACTTTATAAGGAGGTGCCAATGGCAAATTTAATAGAGGTAGCCAAAACAAACGAAATCATACCAGGGGAGGGGAAACTGATTGAGGTCGAGGGCCATGAAATTGCGCTTTTTAACTGCGATGGGAGCTACTATGCAATAGACAACACGTGTACTCACCAGGGTGGACCGCTATGCGAAGGAGACCTTGAGGGAGATAAGGTCGTCTGCCCATGGCATGGAGCAGAGTTCGATGTAAAAACCGGCAAAGTCCTTGGTCCCCCAGCAGAGGAATCTGTTAAATCCTATAGCGTTCAGGTAGACGGTGATTCAATAAAAATAGAAATATGAAGTAAAGCCCGAAGCAGCCTTGACCTATAGATGGAGCTCCTCATATAATTCACCAGACGGCCGTTCTCTAGCCAGATCCTTCGCACTCTTCAATTCCGGCCTGAGTTCAGAATTTAATATTAAATCCGAAAGTGCAACCCCGGCTCCGTACGAAATCATAAGGCCCCTTCCCGTGTGTGCGACACATTCGTACACGTTTTTTAACCCGCTCACCCTTCCGAGATAACCCGATCTGTCAGGAGTTTCCGCATAAACACCGGCCCATCCTCTTAAAAGCTTAACGTTTTCAAACCTGCTGATCCGTTTCGACAACGGCTCCCAGATATACTTTACAAATTGACTCTTCTCATCCATTCCACCAAAACTGAACTCGAAATTATATCCATAGGGCTCATCCATATTTGAATACCCGGCAAGAATGTTCTCTCCCTCTTTATGAAAGTAGATATCAGACGTATCAATTATCATTCCATATTTCGTTAAATCGACCTCACGAGAAGAAATAAGCACCATTTGCCTTCTTCGAGGCCTGATCTTATCATCGCTCAGACCATATAAACCTGAAATTGTGGACGACCATGCACCTGAAGTGTTTATGAGAGTCCCGCACGCAAAAGTAGTTAGTTCCTGATAAGAGCGCTGAAAACCCTTCACAAGAATCTCTTTAACAATCTCTGATGAGTCCCCTCCCACCTCAAAGAGCTTTCTTAAATCGTATGCTACGACTTCGGTAACAATTTCATCTTTCACAACTATATCTTTTACGTAAATCCTATCAATGAACTGAACGCCTATTTTCCTTGCTTCTCGTCTATAATGTTCCCTCAGAGAATAGTGATCGATCAAACCTGCTTTTCGTGAAATGGAAAGACCCGCAACACCTTCTAAGTTATCGACAAATGGCAGGAGGTCGGGAATTTTCTCTCTGGGATGCAGTTCAACATTCAGACCATACTCCTTGTAGAGAGGATGATTTCTCTTGATCTCAAGCCATGACTCTTCATCATGCATCCAGTAGTAGCCAGATTCCCTAAATTGGATATCATTCTTAATGGTTCTATAGAAATCAATAGAGAATTTACAGAGTTCAATGTTCGCACGATTTCTCCAGGTCGCCCTGACTCCACCAGCATTTTTAAGGGTCGAAGAATGTTCACCCTCCAGATCTAGATCGATAACGCCGATATTGACCGGTCTACCCCTTTCCTCAAACCCTTTAGCCAAAGCCATGGAACATGACGATCCCAGGATTCCTCCGCCAACTAATAAGAAGTCAAATTTGTAATCCGACATGGGTAACTTCTTAAATAAAACATTACCAAGTACAGCCCAGCAATTATTGAAACATGATACGATCTATGAACATTTTAAGTTTTTTTACGCAATAACCAAATTTATTATTGACTTTAGCCATAATCGAATGGATTATTTCATCATTTTAGTGACAGCAAAATGAGCAGCAATTCTAGCATGGCCTCCAGGGGTCGAAAGTCCTTATTTCTTCAGGAAACTGATGGCAAGGGACAAGGGGTTTTTACGCTGAGACATTATGAAGCAGGGGAGAAGATACTTTGTTTTAAAGGAAATATAGTCGACCTTGATGAGGTAGAGGATCATGGAAAGTATCTCCAGGTCGAAAAGCGTCTTTTTCTTGGTTCATCCGGTGAAACAGACGATTTTATAAACCATTCGTGTGAGCCAAACTGTGGGGTTGCTATGAGGCAAGGGAAGATACTACTCATTTCAATACGCGAAATTCAACCAAGAGAAGAATTGACCTTTGATTATTCAACCTGGATGGCATACGACTACTGGGAAATGGATTGCATATGCGGGAATACCCACTGTCGTAAAAGGATTAAGGATTTCAAATATCTTCCGAGAGAATTGAGGCAAAAATATATTGACCTCAATGTAGTCCCCGATTACGTTCTCAGAGAACCTCAATATCAAGTGAAATGTCAGTTTTTAAAAAGGACCTCGTAAAGATCGTGGCGTCTGTGCTGCCAGTTTAGCACAGTGCCGCTTCTTCTGTAGCGATCCAGTAACTCAAGATCCACGTCATGTATGACTAGCGTTTCAATGTTAGGTGTGCATTCCGAAGCTATTCCATCCCTGGAAAACCCAAAATCAGAAGGTGTGAATATACCTGACTGTGCATACTGAATATCCATATTCTCTGTGAACGGCAAGTTGCCGACTGTTCCTGCCAGGGCAACAAAAACCTGATTCTCTATACATCTTGCCTGTGCGCAATAGCGTACCCTCAGATAACCGTGCCTCTCATCTGTGCAAAAAGGCACAAAGATTATTCTTGCGCCCTTATCCACTGCTATTCGGCTGACTTCAGGAAACTCGATGTCATAGCAGATCTGAATTGATATATTTCCGGAATCGGTATTAAAAACTTCAATCTTAGTACCTGGCTGTACGCCCCACCAGCGCTTTTCGCTCGGAGTAATATGGAGTTTATACTGTTTACCAATCTCACCGTTTCTCTTGAATAAGTAAGAAATGTTATAAAGATTGTCCTCCTCAAGAGTAAAATGAGAACCTCCGACAATGTTGACGTTGTATTTAACGGCAAGTTTATTGAACAACTCGAGATATAATGGGGTGAAATCGCTAAGCTTTCTGACAGCCAAAGCAGGTCTTTCAGCCTCTGCGAAAGACAGTAACTGCGTAGTCAAAAGTTCCGGGAACAACACAAAGTGTGAATGGTATCCTGAAGCCACATCGACAAAATATTCGCATTGCTGTGAAAACTCCTCAAAGCTTTTGATTGGCCTCATCTGGTACTGTATTACACATATCCTGACCGGACGCGATGCGAGTAATTTTTTATTAGTCGTCGGCTGATAATCTAAATTTATCCATTCCAGAAGGGTAGCCCATCCATCGGACTCGACGTCAGAAGTTAAATACGACCGAATCAATCTCTTTAAAACAAAACCATTTGCAATCTGCATTGTAAGTACCGGGTCATAAAGTTTTTTAACTATAACCTTTTCCACATACTCTCTGGCCGACATCCTTCTTTTATGCTTGCCATACCCAGGTACCCTTCCCCCAATTACAATCCGCTTCAGATTTAGTTCACAGCAAAGCTGCTTCCTGGCATCATAAAGCCGGCGAGATAGCCGCATACGCCTAAAATCAGGGTCCACCATAATTTCAATACCATATAACGTATCACCTTCCGGATCGTGGTTCCTGATGTAGCCTTCATCAGTGATTTCATTCCAGCTATGACCTTCCTCATATTCATCAAAATCAATAATGAGACTACTCGATGATGCAACTATCCTATCATTGTATTCAACGACAATTTGGCCCTCAGCAAATACTCTCAACTGGCTTTCAATGTGCTCCTTTTTCCATGCTTTCATATTTGGGAAGCATCGTCTTTCGAGCTCTACCAACTGGTCAAAATCGCCTATTTTCAGGGGTCGAACTAAAATCCTTTTTTCAAATTGCTTGTGATTTACTCTTACCATTAAAACTTTCTCCTGATCAAGATAACTTTTAATTGAAATTGTAAGTTGGCTGCCCTATCTCGTCAAATTAACCGCACCTAAAATGAATCACACAAATTGTTTGCCGTCTTGGACACATCGCACTATCAATTTGATACGGGATCAAGGATAAATCAGCGAATAAACCCACGTCGGACCCAAGGTTAGGCATCAAATAAACGCGTTCACAGGAATTCTTTTACAATAGTTTATGCAAATGTCGTTTAATTTGAGGACGGTTAATAGATGCTGATTTTGCGAAAGAGCCATATTAAGCATTCTGATTTTTACTGCTGGGCCTCTTATGCCTTCTAATCGCTTCCTTTGTCTCTTTAACCATCTTTTCAAGTGGGAATGCAAAAAGGTACTGACCACTGTCGTCTAATACCTCAATTGTGCGAGATGAAACCTTATCAAAGAACTGGACCTTGTTTCCGTCCGTAAATAAGACCCAGTTTTGGGGTTTTTTTAGTACATCGGGCATTTTCTTCTTTAAAAAGTCAACCACCTCTCTAAAACGCTTCACCGATATCCCCTTCTTATGCAATACAACAAGCCACCTGAGAAGGATAAAATCCTCCACGGAGTATAGCTTTGGAACCCCCCTACCCTGCGCACTTCTTATGCTTGGAACCAAAAGCCCAGTGTGTTCATAATAAAAGAGCTGGTCAAAATCGATTACAACACCCTCAAGAGATTCGATCAGCTCCATTACTTCCTTACTCTTTAATCCGTGAAGAACTCTGGGTTTCGCTTCCCTGGATCTTTTCCCTGACTTTTTATCACTCACCATAATGCCAGTGTTTCATCATAAAAATATTATTCAAGCAAACGACAATACCAAATGATTCGAGCCCGCTGGTTCAACATAGCACAAACATTATATTGATTCAAATATTATTGACACCCAATCCATATATGAGTTAGCATTTTGTCACCAATCACCCATTCCCTTTTTTCCATGGAGATCAAGTCATGGTGAAAGCACAAGAACTTAGAGAAATCTTATCAAGACCATATTCCCTGGTGGTGCCGGGGGTCTACGATTGTCTTAGCGCTAAAATATCTGAGAAAACTGGTTTCGAGGTGATTTTTACAAGCGGATTTGGAATTTCAGCATCAACCCTCGGCCTTCCTGATTTCGGCTTCTTAGGCGAAAGCGAGATGATAGGACGAGTAAACCAAATTTCCAAATCTGTAAACATTCCGGTTGTTGCTGACATAGATACAGGATATGGAAACCAAATAAACGTGATAAAGACAGTATCGGATATCGTCGATATTGGAGTTGCCGGAGTTATATTGGAGGACCAGATGTGGCCGAAGAAATGCGGCCACTTTGAGGGAAAGCAAATCATAAGCATGGAAGAACATGTTGAGAAAATACATGCCACGATTTACGCTAGACGCGAAAGCGGATTGGTCATTTTTGCCCGCACAGATGCGAGAGCACCGTTGGGTCTTGATGAAGCAATTCGACGGGGGCGTTCTTATCTTGATGCGGGGGCTGATGTATTATTTATCGAAGCTCCGGAGTCGGTAGAAGAACTGAGGGAGATCTCAAGCGCCTTTCCGGACGATTGGCTCCTTGCAAACATGGTTGAGGGTGGGAAAACACCGCTTCTCTCGGCTGAAGAGCTAGAAGAGCTGGGATACAAATTTATCGTCTTTCCCGTCTCTGCTTTATTTGCAGCCGCAGAGGCCATGGAGAAATGCCTCTCTCATATTAAAAAGTGCAAATCAACCGCAGGCTATTATGATGAGTTTTCATTGAAGAATTTTGAAAACATTGTCGACGTGTCAAAATTTCGAATACTGGAAAAAAGATTTGGAGTAAAAAACAGAGGTTCGAAATAGTGAATTTTACCTTTTATCAAAAAGAGAAACCGATAACTATAATTCCAATAAAACGTTACGGAGACACGAAGGGAGTCGGGAGTGATTTTCCATTTAATTCCAATACCCCTTTGCTGTAAACTAGTCTTATTTCGTATTTCTGATCCTTAAGAACAAAAATGTTAAGTTGAAGAAGACCCTTGACCTTTTCATTTGCAGCTGACTCGGCTATTGAACTTAACACGTCCTCATCGGGCATTTGTTCCCCTTTTTGCTTGATTGCCTCTTTTATCTCCTCTCTCGCAATTTCTTTGATTATATCTTCGAACATAGCCTTTGGTACAGTTACCATCGCGTCAGCATTTACAGCCCCAATTGCATAAAATGGACTTAGCCTTAACTGCGAACTTTTCCCATCAATATATACTTTCGCGTTAGCCATGAATTCACCATCGGGGGTACTGAGACTGAGTTTTGTGACTTCAAACTCCGCATGATCATCCGCCAGCCGGGGTAAATATTTCATGATTCTGCCCAATGTTCTCGATCCCTTTTGTTGATTAGTAATTACTTCTCCACCCAGGCTATCAATTGATTTGGTTATCTCATGAAATGCATCGGAAGCGATATTACGCACCGAAAACTGAAATGCGCCCGGCCCAAACTTATTCGACTCATTGACGACCAGTTTATCGAAACCAAATTTTTGAGAACCATTTATCAATCCGTCCTTCACCACACTCGACCATGATGACTCCAGGCCGTCTAATGACAGTGATTTAATTTCATCCATACCTACGGAGAAATTGTGAATTTCAACATTTTTTGCCTTGAAAGATATTGAATCAAGCTGACCGTTTAATTTGTTTTTCGCATCCTCTAAATTTAAAGAAATTTCCGCATTACTAAATGACGACGAGAAATCATCATCTATAATCTCCAATCCTGGCAAATCAAGATCCATCCTTAATTTATGGCCGTTTGGAACAAAGCTTGAATTGCCACTTAAGCCTTTCCAAGTTAAAAACTCTTTTAAATTCTCATGCCTGTAGGAAAAAGATTGCATTGAGATATTACTCGTACCATCCCCCTGAAACGAAAAGACACTGTCTATCTTAAGAGGAGGCAGCAGCTTGAGCATATCGGCAAGGTCAGATCGGTTATTCAGTTGAACCCTCACCTCTGTCTTGATATGAGCCAAAAAAGGCTCCAACTTTATCTTGCGCTGTAAAATAGCTTTTAGAGCTATTGGTCCGTGGACTACGTAATCATGTTCACTCAATGTCAGGATCGGTCTACCTCCCTTGCTATATTCAAAGATTGATTCGGCATCGGAACTAAACCATCCACGATGATATTTCTTTGAAACTACCCTCAGATTACTCACTTCTGCCCAATGTTCCACCCATTTGCTATATGTATTCTCAGCCTTGATGCCAAAAACAAACGCTGTGACTCCAACAGCAAGGATCGAAATAAAGACAATAATGGCCAGAATGATACGAAATTTTCTAATCATGCCAACAATAATAGCACAGTTTCTCCATCAAATTACAATACTTCATCAACACATATTGAAATCCAAAAATTATTAGGCTTAATATCCTTCATCGGGATGAATCGAGTTTTCAAGGAATAAATGGCAAAAATATCATGGCTCTCAAAGCAACAACTCTAATCATTTTATACTTACTTACATTAAGTTCTGTTACATTTAATGAAGCATGGTCGTCGCAAAATTCCCGAAAGCTACTGATAGTTAATAAATCCGACAACACAGCATCAATAGTGGCTTTGGATAATTTTAAATCTAGAGTTAAGGTTAAACTCGGTTATGCCCCACACGAAGCAGCAATATCGCCCGATCGTAGATTTGCTTACATAAGCAACTATGGAACTGATAGAGCGCCCGGAAATTCAATATCTGTCGTTAACTTAAATAGGGGCATTGAAATAGGTACGATTGACCTAGGAAGACTTAAAAGGCCACACGGTATTGTAGTTTCGAAAGACGGTAGTCACATATACGTAACATGCGAGGGAAGTGGCAGAGTAGCCATAGTAGATGCCAAGAATAGAATGGTTTTGAACTCAATTCCCACTGATCAAAACACATCTCACATGATAGTCCTATCGCCCGATGAGAAGCATGCTTACGTTGCAAACATAGGTTCCGGAACAATAACAGTCATGGATTTAAGGAACAACGAGGCTGTGGGGAATATCAAAGTCGGCGCTGGAGCTGAAGGGATCGATTTATCGCCAGACGGGGAAACCATATACGTTACTTCTAGGTCCGAAAACAAGCTTTCGAAAATCGATACCTCGACAAATAAGCTATTAAAGCAAGTTAAAACTGATAATTTCCCTATACGTGTAAAGGTAACTCAAGACGGGAAAAGGGTCATAGTAAGCAATGCAAAGTCCGGTTCGTTACAGATTTTCGAGGCATCAAGTTTAGACGAAGTCTTTCGGTTCGAGGTGGGAGGTTTTCCTATTGGCCTGGTTGTGGAACCTGATGGACAAAAAGCATACCTAGCACTTTCATTAGAAAATAAGGTCTTAGAAATCGATCTAAAGAACTTGAAAATCACCGGTGAAATTCGGACGGGCAACGAACCAGACGGAATGGTGTTTTTTCGGAGTGGTAATTGACAAATGTTTTGGAGCCGGGATTCATCTCAACGATAATATAATTAAAGAAAAAGGCCTTGTACGGGAGCTTATACCTTTAATTTTCAGCGAAGACCAAATAGAATAAAATCGTGATTAATCTGTTTTAAAATTTTCCGGATTACTCATTAAGGGTAGAGCATAAGCCTGAGCTATATGACAAAACAGCAAATATTCACCGGATTTTTTGTCCTAATATTTATCTTTTTATTCTATCTGTTTTATCAGGTACTTAAGCCATTCCTGATTTCACTTCTGTGGGCAGGAATACTTGCTTTGATTCTATATCCAGTTTATGAACGACTAAAAACAATCCTTAGGAATAAGTCGACTATATCTTCATTGATCATGACGTTTTTAACCGTATGTATAATTGTAATACCATTAATTTTAATAACCGCTTCATTATCGATTGAAATCTTCGACATATACAAGTCTGCACAATCTAGTGGTGAGTTTGAAAAGTTAGGACAAATAGCGCACAAATTTACAAAGCTAGAAACGTTAAAGGATTTTATTCCCTCAGGAATATTAGAAAAGGTAGTGAAGAATTTTGATTTAGGGCAGTTGAACCTCCAGGAAATCCTTATTAAAGGAGTTGGCAAAGCGAGCAATTATTTATTAGGTAAATTCCAGGATGTTGCTCGAAACCTAACGAGCTTCATATTCAATTTCGTAATTATGGTCTTTGCACTATTCTTCTTCTTCCGGGATGGAAAAGGAATCTGTGAAGAGCTAATAACGCTAATACCAATGAAAGAGACCGAAAAAGCCAAAATTTCTACGATTTTCTCCAATACGATTGATGCCGTGATAATGGGCAGTCTGGCAATCGCCGTAGTCCAGGGTTTACTTGTTGGGCTCATTTTCTGGATCATGGGAATTTCATATCCGGTTATTGCCGGAGCAGTCTCATTCGTCTTGTCATTCGTACCTCTCATAGGCCCAGTCGTTGTATGGGCACCTGTCGGAATTTTTCTCCTTTTCACAGGGTCGATCGTCAAGGGGATAATACTCCTTCTCTTTGGTGCATTGGTAATCAGCACTGTCGATAACGTGCTTAGACCTCTGATAATTGGAGGAAGGGTAAAACTGCCTACACTTTTTTTGTTATTAAGTATAATTGGGGGCATACAGTATTTCGGTTTTTCCGGAATCGTGCTCGGTCCTGTGCTTCTCGCAGTATTCATAAGTTTTATAGAAATATATAAACAGACCTACAAAGAATTAGCCTAAACAATGAACTAGGTCCATGATCGAGGACAATTTCATATACTAATCCTACAGCAAGCTGCAGGTTATCAGCAGCTAACCAAATAGTTTCTCATGTCATAGCAACGACAGTGGAAACGCTGTAGCAAGCTGAATAGAACTTTCGACTTCAACCGGAAATCAGATTTCGTGAAGACAAAATGACCAGTTAAAATGATTAGTGAGGTCAAATTTTAAAGTTAAACCAATTAAGGGGGTGAAAAATGTCAGTAGATAAAACAAACAAAGGCTCCGATTCCGGAGGAGAAAACTATACGGAGATAGATTTCGATAATATTAAAGAAGACATGTCAAGATTACGCACAGATCTGGCTGAATTATCAAAACAGGTCAAAGATAGGGGCACAGGCTACGCTAAAGCTACTACGGATAGACTACTCGCATCAATTGGTAAGGAGTTAGAAGAATTAGGGGAGGACAAAGATAGGGTCCTCGAAAAGCTACGTGCGGAACTAGAAAATGTTCAGGAAATAGGTAAACAAAAGGTTGAAACCGTTGAACAGAAGATACAAGAGAATCCTTTGAAGAGCTTATTGATCGTATTTATTGCGGGGCTAATTCTTGGTAAGCTATTCGACCGGAAATAGGCATGAACGCGTTGATTGATGGAATCTCCACAATAGTTAAGATAATAGGCTACAGGTCCTCTAGAGAGTTTTCTTATTTTGTAGATAAGTTGCAAACAAACCTAGCCGTCTTAACTTTAGCCTTCATATTTGTTGTTATTGGGCTATTATTTATTGTCTGGGCA
The DNA here is from genome assembly GCA_049682815.1 of Thermodesulfobacteriota bacterium. Lineage (GTDB taxonomy): Bacteria > Desulfobacterota_D > UBA1144 > Nemesobacterales > CSP1-2 > DASWID01. The sequence goes on from JBAUII010000143.1 coordinate 25,938, forward strand.
ATCTACTTATCATTTAATTCCATCCTAAGCCCTCCGCTTGCCGCTCTAGTCAGCGGAGGCATTGCGATAATCTTTTCCATCTTAATAGTTTTGATCGTACGATTATTAAACAGGCGCAAAGAGAAGAGAGTAATGGAAGATGTTAATATCGAAAATATCAGCCTTAAAGATTTTGCAAAAAATATCACTTTAGTCAAAGATAACCCTCTTTTATCGATAGCTTTAACAGTCATCGCAGGTTACTTGATAGGGAGTTCTCCATCTGCAAGAAATGCTCTTGCCGAAGTCATAGTTAAGTTGTTGGATCAAAATCTTAAAACAAAAAAATGAAAAGATTAGAGTAAGAGTGGATTATTTTCACTTGAAATCCATGACTAATTATGGAGTATAATCTAGCTAGATTCAATATAAGGATTCTATCCAATACAGTCATTTTGCTACATTGCTGAAGTCATATGATAGGATTTAAAAGGAGGTTGACTAATGAGAAGACTACTTGCTGAATTCTGGTGGGCATTTTTATTGAGGGGTATTCTCGCGGTAATTTTCGGTGTGGCAGCGATTATATGGCCGGGAAAGACACTTGAGCTGCTGATCTTTATCATAGGTGTTTATTTCTTTGCCGACGGAATAGTAATAATCTTCACGGCTTTTGGGAACAAGGAAGAATGGTGGATGCTCTTGATTGAAGGAATCATAAGTATGTTATTTGGAATAGTTATTTTCTTCCTACCCGGAGTGACTACCCTAATACTTCTTTACCTGATTGCGATGTGGGCTCTATTCACAGGGGTATTTGAGCTGATTACAATATTTCGCCTGCCAAGAGGGCATTCCGGTTTTTATTCCCTGTTGATCATGGGAGTCCTTTCAGTACTATTGGCAATATTACTTATAGCTTTCCCTGGCGAGGGAGCACTGGCAGCAATATGGCTTATAGGGATATACGCTATTTTGTTTGGCATTTCAACCGTTATCTTCGGATTGAAATTACGTAGCTGGATAGAGCCTTCTGAGGTAACTGAGCAACAGTTATAAAGTTGGTTGCATTCTATATTAATTATCAGCGACAATATAGGTACTAGAATTCTATTCATTGAGTCGTGATTTTGTAAATTAATACTTTACTCAAACTGCACAAGATCTCGGCAAGAAATCTTCAAAATTGGTATAGAAAGAAAATTGCGATATCTTAGATTTCTGATCACTGAAAATGACTCCTTCTCAAAATAAATTCATAAGAATTCTCTTCATAGTTTTTATTTCATTTCTGCCTTTATTCATACTCAAAGAGTATTCTGTTACATTCATATTTGGATCAGATAAAACTCAGGCGAATGCCACCGCCTTTACTCTCGAGGATGCCACACAATCGGTCAGTTTAGAAAATGCGGAGCCCAACCCGAAGGATCAAACTGAATCGGAACAGCATGATGCCGGACATTCAGACCCATTCTCATTTATCCTAATTGAGCTGGCAATAATAATACTCGTAGCCATAATTGGTCGCTGGGCAGCCATAAGGTTTGACCAACCCGCTGTTTTGGGGGAACTACTGATCGGGATAATTCTTGGGAATGTCGCTTATTGGCTGGGCTCACCGCTCTCATTTTTCATCATGCATCTTAGTGACGCCGGGCAGATATTCGACAGAATCTGGCTCACTGGGGGTACGGCTCTTGATGCTGCAAAATACATTTTCCCTGCAAGTGAATTAGGACCGGGCGGAATGGGCCAGAGATTGGTAGAGATAATGACAGGTCCCGGTGCTAACAAATTCATTATTATGGGGTTTTCTCTATGGCTATTTTCCAATTTGGGTGTCATTCTTTTGCTTTTCATGGTTGGCCTCGAGTCAAGTGTTAAAGAGATGCTCGAGGTTGGTCCCAAGGCAACTAAGGTTGCAATTGTCGGAGTCGTGTGCCCCTTCATTCTTGGATTATTAGCAAGTATCTGGCTTCTTCCAGATTCAGAGAGCCCCGTACATCTATTCTTGGCAGCTACCTTTTGCGCGACTAGCGTGGGCATCACCGCCAGGGTATTCAAAGACCTGAATAGGATTCAGACCAATGAAGCAAAGATCATTCTTGGAGCTGCCGTAGTTGATGACATCCTGGCCTTAGTCATCCTCGCAATCGTCGTTGGGATAGTCACAACTGGCGGTATCAAGCTTTTTGAAGTTGGCCGTATACTGCTATTTTCCATAATCTTTCTTGGCGTAATAATAATATACGGAGAAAGATTCATCCGCTGGGTCCTCCCATATGTGAGTGTACTCGATCGCAACAATAGCAAGTTGCTCTTCCCTTTGGCTCTTGCCTTCCTTTTGGCCTGGTTAGCTAATCTAATCGAACTGGCGACTATAGTTGGAGCATTTGCGGCAGGCTTAATATTAGATGATGATCAATTTGCCGTGCACGAAGATGCAAAGACTACGATGGAGGAAACGATTAAGCCCCTGGAGACTATCTTCGCTCCGATCTTCTTCGTATTGATGGGCATGCAGGTGAATCTAGGCACTTTCGTTCAGAAAGAAACGCTGTGGTTATCCGCCGCTTTCATAGTTGTCGCGATGTTGGGGAAAATAGTGGCCGGGATACCTGCAGGCAAAGGAACTGATCGCACGACGGTGGGGATAGGTATGCTACCCCGTGGTGAAGTCGGACTCATCTTCGCAAGTATCGGGAAAGGCCTTGGTGTAGTTACCGATTCGATCTTTTCGGCAGTGGTAATAATGGTAATTGTCACCACTTTAATAACACCATTTCTGTTGAAGTGGTCGCTTACCAGAAATATGGTTTGATAAATGAAATCCAGTAATCAACTAACTTTAACGGCCGAGCGGGCAGCGATCGAGAGCATTACCATAGATATACCACTAAACAAGATATAGAAACCGACAAGCAAGCCAATAATCACTATGCTTGCCGGCCATTGGGCCCAGATCAGTACGGCAAGTATTAATGAAATAATACCGCTGACGAGAACCCAGCCCCAGTTCTGTGTAGCCTTCATCTGAAATGCATATGCGATCTTAAAGACTCCCTCTACCAGTAAAAATGCAGCTAATATAAGAGCCAGTGTAAGCACTCCCTTTAGAGGGTTTGCAAGCAATAATATTCCAGCAATTACAAATATGATTCCGCTCAATAATATCAAAAGAAATTTCCCCCAGTTGCCGGAGAAAAAAGCGCTCACGATTGAAATGATTCCGCAGATGATAAGGATCCATCCTAGCATTAAATCAACAGCCAGAGTCAGCGCATATGGACTTCCAAGTGCGATAATACCCAGTATGATAAAGACCACACCGAGAGCAAGTAGCCATCCCCAACCTTTCTCCAAGGCGCGAGCTTCGAGGGATTGCTCCCCAACCTGAGTGGTTTCTGATGTCATAGAACTTTTCCTCCATTCATTGAGATAATTCGACCATAACTAAGCGAGGAAGAATTTCCTTTCCAAGCAGTTTTTTATAGACGTCATAATAAAATCATTAACTTCCAAAGTCAAGGTATTTGTTAACCCTCAAAGATAACCCAGCTCTATCACGGTTTTCAGCGTTTTTTATAAAAAAATGCTTTTATGACGATTGATAATTCCTATCTATCTTTTTGCCTGGCAAAATTACTGCGCTTTGGTAGAGAGAGTTTCAACGGTTTGTAAGTTCTGATTTATCTTATCATATTGAAGAATTTGATTAGACAAAACGCATTAATTTACTAAACTTATTCTTCAAGGATCTTATAAAATGAAACTCATATTTTTCACAATCTTCACCCTCTTAATAAGCGTAGCCCCCGGATATTCAGTCAACTCGGAATTTGTCACATCATCTAGAACAGACGATGGAATAGATATCTCATATTTCGTTGATACGGATGAAATCAAAATTATGAATGGAATAAGAAGTTATAGAGAGAAACGTGTCTATACTAGAGGAAAATCATTAAAAAATATTGGGGCTGTACAAATTATGGGCTTTTACGATTGCGCTAGCGGAAGTTATGTAAATGGAAGCATCTCATTTTTAAGCCCCGAAGGAAAATACCTCGAAGGATATTTCTTCACGGGGGATGATTATACATGGAAACCTGTTACTCAGCGCCCTAACCGCATGATGTATGAATACGTTTGTAAATTCAACAAACGTTGAAATGCATGGGCCCAAAGAACATGATCTAATTTACTGCACATCAATTTTCTATTACCATTTTACTAGCCCATTTTTATCGATGAAATAGGTCACAGATCAAACCTTATCTCACCTGACCGTTACGTGCCCGATATGAATCGTGACTACATTTAGGCCACATTTAGATTCTTTCTTGTCTAATGACGAGAAATTTACTCTGCATCTTTTTTTATGGTCTTTCCAGTTTCTTCCATCTTTTCGCCCAATTTTTTTTGTGCCTCAGCAGCCTGTTCACTTACTTGCTTCTTAGTTTCCTCCAACTTCTCGGCTGCTTTCTCAACAGCCTGGTCGATCTGCTTGCCAGCCTTCTCGGCTGGCCCCTCTTCGCCACCTTTGCAACCACCGAAACTGAGAACATTAAAACAAACGAAAAGCAGAAGCACACACTTTTTTAAAAGTGACATAGCACCTATGCCCCCTCTTATGAATGTTAATTTTCATTAATCAAGGTACAAGTCCTACATGAAAAACAAGTAGATTTAATTACCAGCCCCAATAATGTTGCTCGTTTTTATTTCGCCGACGTTAAATCCAGTCGACTAAGATCATTCTCAAAATCTATCAACACCTCTCTCAAGGCCTCATTCCATCCATTTACCAAGGCTGTTGGGGATTTAGAAGTTATTCCGACATCTTTACGGTAACTCCTGCTGAAAACGATGGTATCCTCGCCAGAATCCTCTTTAATCAAAAAGAACTGCAGTGCCAGTACGGCCTTTGGTAACCCATCATCAGTGTAATCACCATATATGCTATTTATATACCCGCTTAATGCATAATCTCCGGCTATTTCACTTGGCGCGACGACGACATGGTCAAACATGTTTATTTGTGAAAACCATCCGAACACTTCCTGGGTCATAAGAGAAGCGGGCGACTTAAAAAATTGGTTATAGAAGTCTGATTCGTAAACATCAGGACTCACTCGGTAGACAAATTCGTGTCCGGTGTATGCTGGCGAAACACGAAAATTGCGAATTTTAAGAACCGCGTGCTTAGGACTCGCATCGTAATTGCTTGACGATGTTACATCGAAGGCATAGTATCTTCTTTCAGGATAGTTCTTCTGCAAACCCACACATCCTAAATTCATAATCAATATATAAAAGAAAATTAGGAACATATATCCGTAGTGTCTAGGTATCATTTAGGTGCCTCGTTCAACTCTGGTGGAGGATTGCCAAAAAGGATCCACGACGGATAGTTGTTTGCGATATTCATAAACCGTCTAAGATCGTCCGAAATCACAGATATATTCTCAAGAATAGTTGTAATTTCTTCCTGACGACTTGATACCAAGCTATCAAACCTATTCAGGATTGTATTTAGCTTAGATACCACATCGGGCAAATCCTCAGAACCAGTCTTTATATCCTCTAAGGTTCTACTGAGGTCCTTTAGGCTCTGTGTTAATTCTTCACTTTCGGTTAAAGAATTCAAATTTGTCGCGACCTTATTAAACTGCAATATTGTCTGCTGGAGATCCTGGCTTACACTAGCGATTTTCGCATCCTCGACCGACTTTGTCACAGTTTCTAGGAGATTTTGAATATCATCCGCAATTTGCTGAAAGTTAATCTTATTTATGCTTGTTGTAAGCTCTGTGATTGAATCGGTGATGGTAGTTAGGGTACTTGGGGCAGATGGTATATAAAGATACTTAGGTTTCCAGTCGATTTTGTAGGGAGGATACTGACCTGGCTCAAAGAATTCTCCATTTAAGAATGCTACTCCGGTGATTCCCGAAGACGCTAACTGCAACCTAAACCCCTTCTGTACTAATTTCCCAGCCCTTTCCTCGAATTCTTCATAGGTATCGATGTGCCTGCCCAGTGTTTCCGGATAGTAAAAACCTCTAACGACTATATATGGGAGATTAAGATTAGACTCATATACAGTACGTACAAATGATATTTCGCTTACCGATCCAACTTCAACTCCGAGTATCTTTACAGGCGCACCCACAGTAAGCCCCTCTATCGATTGGTCAAAATAGGTTTCAAAATCGATTTTCGTACGAAAATATTTACTTCCACCAAAAACTATAATACCTATAACTAGAATCGCCAATCCGATGATTACAAATACGCCGACTTTAAAGAAATTGGGTTTTCTACTCATAATTAGCGTCCATCAAAATAATCAAAAAATATCAAATCAGGCTGCTGCCTCCGATTCGACTTCCCTATTAAAAAACTGACGGACCCAAGGATTATCGGAATGGTCCCGCAAGTACTGAGGTTCACCAGTAGCGACAATTCCCTTTACCCGCTTATCCAACATGATGACCCGATCCGCTATAGCGTATATGCTTGGCAATTCATGTGTTACGACAACAAACGTCATCTTTAGGCCTCGCGCTAGCCTTAGAACTAACTGATCGAGCTCGGCGGATGTGATAGGATCCAATCCGGCTGAAGGCTCGTCCAGAAAAAGGATGAGCGGATCAAGTGCCATTGCCCTTGCTAACGCGGCACGTTTCTGCATCCCCCCACTAAGCTCAGAAGGCATTTTATTTTCAGAACCCGAAAGCCCCACCAGCATGAGTTTCATAAGAGAGATAAGATCCATCGCTTCAGGAGGAAGATCCGTATACTCCTCGAGAGGTAGACGAACATTCTCAAGTATGGTCATGGAGCCGAAAAGCGCCCCACTCTGATAAGCAACACCGATCTTCTTTAAGATTCTGAGAAGATCGTCTCCTCCGGCAGTGGCTATGTCATCTCCATCAATAATAATTTTACCTGCTGCAGGTTCATACAGGCCTATCATGTGCTTCAGTACAGTACTCTTCCCGCATCCGGAGCCACCAAGAATAACAAAAACCTCGCCAGGATAAACATCGAAGGATATATTATCTATTATCACATTTCCTGCATAAGCGGCGGTAAAATTCTCAACTCTAATAATTGGCTCCTTATCTCCACTCATCATCATTTAAATCCCTAAGAAGTAGTAAATAACTCCAAAAACACCGTCCACAAATATAATCAAAACAAGACCAATAACAACTGCGGAGGTAGTAGAATCTCCAACCGCCGATGCCCCGGTCTTGGTTCTGAGTCCCTGCATACACCCGACACCCGCTATAATAAGGGCAAAAACAAACGATTTGATAAGGCCCGCCAGAAGCATAACATAGCTTCCGGCAGATACTATCTCATTGACATACGTGACAACACTAAACCCTAGCGAAAGCATAACTACCAATCCGCCAATGAGACCAAATAGATTTCCAAAAATCGTAAGCACTGGTATCATCACAAGTGATGCCAATAACCTCGGGACAACTAAAAATCGAACCGGTTCAAGCCCCATTGTGGTGAGGGCGTCGATCTCTTCATTCACCTTCATAGTGCCAATCTCTGCTGCAAAGGCTGACCCGCTTCGGCCATTAACCACCCAGGCTGTCATTAGAGGCCCAAGTTCTTTAAACATGGCAATTACGATAAGGTCTGCTACGAATAACTGTGCGCCGTATTTCTGCATTGGTATTGCGGATTGGAAAGCCATCACAAGCCCTATAAGAAAACATACGAGCGCAACAATGGAGAACGCGTTAACACCAATCAATTCAGCGGTAATTAAAAAATCTTTCCAACGAACACTCTTGGGATTAAGCATTGCATAACAAAGAGCAACCATCATTTCCCCTAGAAATGATATGTTAGCCGTTATCCCGTGAAATAAATCAATTGTTTCCCGGCCAACATTCACAAAAATGTTCGATGCCTTAGGTTCCTCCATCTCAGCTCGGACGAAGTCAGAAGGTTTGAATTGGTCAAATAATTGTTGAAACTCCCCAGAAAGTCCTTGAATTTCGAACATTCCGCCCCTTTGGGCTTGTTTTAATTGAAGATTAAACAAAAAGCCAATACCAGTACCGTCACAATAATCTATCCCGGAAGCATCCACAATCACCCGCTCAGGTAAAGATTTGTCAATCGAAAGTAATGCCTCTCGCCATATTTTTCCGGTAGAACTCGAATCAAGTCTCCCATTTATGACCAGTTTAAGAGAGCCCTCCTCAATAATTTCCGTATTGAGGGAGACAGGATTAATGTCTCGCAACGCATTATTCATGAAGATCAAACACCAAACTTAGCTCGGGTTAGTATTGTACAGTTTGCAAAATTTATGAATCCTGCAGTCAGAAAATCAGGCTTTAGTATAACCAAAGCCCTCTATACCACAAGTCATTGTGCCAACAGCACAATAAAGTCTTCATAGCTGTATTTAGGGTTTAAATCCTTTTATATGCGCAGCGTGGGTTTATATTCCTCGCATTCCAATCGATATGAGGCCAACCACAGCGCGTAAAGGAATGTATTGGGTATAAATCGTGGAGTGGAAAGCTAGTTTTGTATTTATATGATGTAATAAACTACCAAGCCCCTCGGGAGGCTAGGACCTCCCGAGGCTTCCTTCTCTTTATCATAGTACTATTTACTTGGGGCAAATTCCTTTACCGCGTCGGTGAAAACCATCAAAGCCGGAGGGGTCTCATTATTTTCCAACAATGCTTGAAGCGGGGTCATCTCCTTATTGTAGGCGTTATTATTGGCCTCCTTATTAAACTGGATTGAAAGTGACCCTACATCAAGGCCTGCAAATACACCACCCGTGGCTCTCGCATAAGTATAGAAAGGCGCTTTGGTGCTCGCACCTCCGGCAGCAGTCTGTGCCCCCGTACTTCCAGCCACTGCGGTTGCGCTGCCTCCACCAAGAGTAACTGCTCCCGACGTAAGTGCATCTTCCGCCATTTCATTCATGGCGAGTATCACAACATCACTACTTTGCCCTCCCAGTGAAATACCAACGCTTGGACCTTTAGCGTTATAAAAAGCAGGCGCTCCCCACTCGCCGGTATCTGCATGACGACAGATCGCAAATCCCTTCCCACTCTTATAACCTACGGCTACGCTAACCTTTACTAAGCCTGGAATCACAACGATACACTGTGCCTCTTGTAAAACAGACGCAGGAATCTGCTTGTCAGGGGGCTGGTTCATAAAAGCCTTCAACACACTGGCGGCTTCCTGAGCCCTTTTATTAACCTCCTGTGCCCAGGACATATCAATTAAACTCAATCCCACCATAATAACAAGGGTGAAAGTCGTTATTAATGTAAATCTAATCTTCATTGCATGTACCTCCTTAAAACTGTTAATTTCTTTTTTACCCCTAATAGAAATCTAAAACTGGTTAAGGATACGTCTCCTGCTACATATGTCAACCCTTCACGCATGATTGAATAGGGAAAATGAGGCAACTTGAAACCCTAATTTTTTTCGTATATCTTATCTCCTCAGGTATAACTGATGAAAAACATAATGATAGCAGCTCTGATCCTGTGTGCGAATGCTCCGACATCTCACGTTTCACAGTTCACGAATTTTGTAAAGAAGGCAATTGGATATCGCGATTCTTCAATCAGCATCAACTATATTCCGGGATTCAATAGTCAAAAATCACAACAATTAGTTCAAGAAACTTTTCCTGAGGAAGATCCTTACCCGGAGGAAGAAGGCCCGCCGCCACCCGAAGAACCATATGTCCCTGAAGAAGAACCTTATTTACCGGAGGAAGATCCTAACCTGCCGGAACAGCCTTATGTACCTGAGGAAGAGCCACTTTTACCAGAAGAGCAGCCGACATTACCCGAGCAGCCTTTCGAAGGGGAACCGGAGAGCTGGTGAAGTATTAAAGGGGCCAGGCCTGTATTGTTCCAATTTAACTTTTACATTTACACAAGAAAAATCGAAATTGGAACCTATGAAGTCGGATCTTCAAGTATCATATAAACAACGTCACTACCACTGTAAAAGGGCTGATAATAGGCGTTGGCGTATAAATAGTATTTCCGTCCACCTACGTTCTGTTCCATCGCGCCTTCCGGGAGTTGCGTGATCATTGCACCCACAGGCGGATCAACAACCTGCCACCCGTTCCCAACTTGTTCATAATATATACCTCCGCAGTCTGAATATATTGAAGAGCCAACCGTGGTTGTTGAGCACGAGGGTGGTAAAGCTGCGACGGTTGCGCCACTGGGTGGTGGCACAACAACATATTCCGAGCCTTCGGGTGAATAGTAAATCCCATCCGAATAGTAATATTCATCACCCTCGACTATAACTGTCTCAGAGTTATCCGGTATTGATGTAATCAGTGCCCCTATCGCCAAACCAGTTCCAAAGGCCAGAAACCCGTAATAGCCACTCCAACCCCCATACCAGTAATTCCAGTTATCGTAATGATTGTGATAATAATTATATCTACCACTCCAGCGATCATCAGCAAAGTCTATTCTGTTTTCCTGACGTTTGGTCCTCTCTTCCTGCCGTATCTGGGTTCGGTCAGTCCGACCTTCCTGTCGTTCTGAAACAATGTCTTGGCGATTTCCGGATCGCTCAGATCTAGTGTCCTGTCTCTGGCTGGATATATCTTGACGACCGGTCTGCCGGTCTGATCTCACATCCTGTCTCTGTCCAGATCTTTCTCTAGCTGTGGTCTGTCTTTGTGAAGCGGATTGTTGTCGGGTTGTAGAACGCTGGCCATAACCTCCTTGCAAACCTCCTCCACTAAATTGTCTTGAACGACTACCCTGATAACTGGATCGTGATGACTGGAAACTTCCGCTTGAATGTCTTACGCTTCCATACCCTCCACCACCAAAACTTCCACCTCCTCTTGAAACGCCCCCTCTTCCACCTCCGCCACGACCTCCTCCCCCGCCACGTGTCAGTGCGTCAATTGGGAGCAACAAAAGAAATAATAATATTGAGATTATCAGAAGTGTTAGATTGACTTTCGTTCTTGATCTTGGTTTATAATTCATTTTAATATACCCCTGGTCCAGAACTTTTATTTTTTAGTTTGCTTTTTTATTTTCAAAAATTCTATTTTCTCTGCACCCTCGAGCGAACCGGCTTCGAATTTTGAATCAGGTTCCTTTATTCCAAAATTCCAGTCTGTAAGAACCGCCGTATACTGTGGTAAGCCGGGCACATCCTTGTAGGTGATCACGATCTTGCAAGGAACGGGTTCCCTGCCCTGGTTTACCCAGAGCTGCCAATCTAAATTATCTTGGACAAAAGCAAGGTGATTGCACTTCATACCACGTACATTGTGTAAACCGACGTAATAACCATCTTCAACATTCTCAATCAGATCTGAATACGGATCACTGAATACAAAATCTGCAAGGGGTAGGGAAAATCCATAATCTTCCATCAAATGGTCAAGTGTGCTGTCAATATCGGCGGGAGCCTTTTCCTGGGCATATACATTTTTATCAACGTCAAGCAGCGTTATACCTTTTCCGTCATACCAGAACTTCTTCTCACCAATATCGCCTACGGTCTGGGCGTATATTTTATCAGGACGGTGTATAACGAAGCTATTGGTAGCGGAATACTGAATCTTTTCACCTGTGGGTTCAACTAGGTCAAAGGTGACATCGGCATTAACGCTAAATTCTTTTTGATTTTTTAGGAAGTCCCCCATCCCTTTCAAAATTTTGTCAGCTTCTGGCTCGATGTTTCTTTCATTTAACGTTGTTTCTTGCCGTTCGCTAGCTTGATCGGTTTTTTCGGCAGCTTTGACAACAGAAGATGCAATCGTAGATGTAATCAGAAAAATCAATGAAAGAGTTATCAATTTGATACTGGGCTGAATTCTAAGATCTGGTGTTAACACTCAACATACCCCTTTTTCAGTCTACCATACCTATGTACCTAAAAAGTGCCATTTTGTCTACTCAGAAAGAGAGGCAATTTTTATCATTTTATTATCGGATAGAATCGTGGCCAATATACACTCTTTTCTGATGTAAACACAAAAACAAGACCTCCGGAGGTCACCACCTCCCGGAGGTCCATACTATTTGATGTTTTCTATCCGTCGATAGTAAATTCATTCTTAATTTGTCCTTAAATATCAGAAAAATCTTTTAACTTTTATTCCGGCGACTGGGGAAAAGGCTTTTAATGTCGCCACAGCATTTACTTCAATTTTGTGATTTCTACGCAAAAATCTTTTAACGCATTACGGTTTAATGAGTTGAACACTACGTATCGTAGGAGTAAGATTTGTCATTTTAGATAATAGAAAGAGACAGTTATGTAAGAATTGATATACCATTGGAGTATGAAGTGAAGCAAATTATGACTACTTAACACGCTTTGGAATCAGACAAATTTATTGGCAGTGTTTTTATCTCTCGGGCTATTAGTTCTCGTAATCTTTCTAATCATTGTCGGGCAGTCGATATTGATGCCCCTGGCAACTGCCATATTCATTTGGTATTTGATCAACGCATTCGCCGGAGCCATTCAGCAATTGACCATACTGGGGTGGCACCCGCCCCGACTACTGAGCTTCATAACCGCATTTGTAGTTTTATTGTTATGTTTGGGCTTTATTGTAGAACTTCTTGCAAATAATTTGGCCCTTATTTCCGCCAAGTCCCCATTTTATCAAGATAGGTTTGAGGCGATACTAAGCAAATTCCGTGGGCATCTTCACATGAAGAAGATTCCAAGTGTTTTGAGCACCGATGACATGATGCGCTATGGGGCTGGCATGATTTCAACCGTAGGTTCGGAACTCACTGCAACAGCCGGAACAGCCATTGCGGTTATTTTGTACGTAGCCTTTTTGCTCGCGGAGTAGGGAAGTTTTTACAAAAAGTTATCAGCACTCATTTCAGACCCAGAAAAACAGTTAGCTACAAGTAAAACTCTCGATCGAGTGGCAACAAATATTCGCTCATTTATTTGGCTACAAACTCTTGCGAGTATCCTTGCAGGAATTGTTAGCTACGTTATTCTGAGAACTGTAGGAGTCGAGTTTGCTTCTTTCTGGGCTGTCACGATTTTCTTTTTGAATTATATACCTTACATTGGAGCTATCATAGGTACTGTATTTCCGACGGCATTAGCACTAATTCAATTCGGATCTTTGATACCTTTTATCATCGTAGGCGGTAGCATGGCTGCCGTTCATTTCTTTATAGGAAGCATTCTCGAACCCTGGATGTATGGAAGATCGCTCTCAAGCTAAGCCCCCTCATCATACTCATCACTATAGCCCTTTGGGAAAGTATATGGGGCATAATAGGCATGATTCTCAGCGTGCCAATCATGGTTATCATAATGATCATCTGTGAAGCATTTCCAAAAACACGTCCGATTGCGATAATACTATCAGCTGACGGGGAAATTGAGTCATTGGATGAATAGGGGGAGCAGACATCCCTATTTATCAGACCGTTTTTCATATGAATGTGAGATATACATGGCAACCAGACGGGCAACTATTATCGCTAAATATACCTGCCCGGAAACTGCCTCCAGAAACGCGAGGTTCCTGGATGTCTGAATTATAGGTGTGATATCACCGTATCCAAGAGTCGTCAATGTTACAAAACTGTAATAAAGAAAATCAGGCCAATCTAAAAAATTGTTAACACGATTTTCTGAAACAAATGAAAATGCACCAGGGAATACAGCCTCTGCCAAAACGCAAAAGAAGCTCCATGTGATTCCGAGCAGGATGTAAACACATATCGCTCCATAGAGTGTATCTGCGGTAACCCTCTGGTCTTTTAGTACATAGGATAATGTGACAACCGTGACGTATACAAAAAATACAGACCCAAATAATGCTTCATAAAATTCCGGGTGCAATCTGCCAGAAAGGGTAGTAGCAATGCTTACAACAATCCACGGTGCGCCAAACAAGCACGAAATCAAAAAATGCTTCCTATCCTTACTTATCGAGTTTATGCTGCTGATCAATACAAAGACAATTAGGATTGATAATACTACTTGTCCAAAGATGCCGACTTTTAATAACGGAGCAATGATTATTAACAGAGTTATCGAAATCAAGAAATATAAGAATCTGTTTCGTTTTCTAAATTCAAATAGCGAAGAACCTCCTTTTCTTTCGCTAAAGGTATTGTCCATTTTAATCCTCCCAAAACTCGTTTCTTATTCTATGCATAATACCAAATTAATCTAAAATAAATTTGTAGTAATTTCATAAAAAGACACAGGGAATTAGAACTATTCCACCGAAGATCAGAAAAATCAAGAATAAAACGTTACTATTGAATTCTAGTCCTAAATACAAAATTAAGCGTCCATTGTTAGGTTAATGGCCAGCCCTTAATTTAAAGACTTTATGAACGTTGAATCAAAACAGATACTGTTATATACTGATCTAAGATTTAAGACTTAACGGAGGAAATATGGGAATCATTTCATGGATTATATTGGGATTAGTGGTTGGAGCCTTAGCGAAGTGGATTATGCCGGGTGAGGACCCCGGTGGGATCATAATCACAATAGCCATCGGCATTGTTGGGGCATTGCTAGGAGGCTTCTTGAGCTCTCTTCTCGGCTTAGGCACTGTAACGGGATTAAACCTTTGGAGCATAATTGTAGCGCTTGTTGGCGCTCTAATCTTGTTATGGCTCTACCGCATGGTCAAGGGAAAAGCTGGGTAAACTGCGAGCTTGAATCTTTGAGTAAGAATCCATTCTAATAAGATTGCCTTTAGCCCCTAGTCTTATACCAAAATCGGAGGGATATATTACATCAAATCTTATAGGAAGGTTGTAAGTATGAATAAATATATAGTCGAATTCATTGGAACATTTTTCCTTGTGCTCACTGTCGGTATGGCCGTAATTGAACCTGGCGCAGGAATTTTAGCACCACTTGCAATAGGTTCTGCACTCATGGTTATGGTGTATGCAGGCGGACACATATCGGGTGCGCGTTATAACCCTGCTGTAACATTAGCAGTATGGATGCGTGGCAGATGCTCAACCAAAGATATGCCGATATACATGATAGCCCAGGTATTAGGAGGAGCTATAGCAGCATTTATAGTGCTTTTTTTATAAACCGGTAGCACGATTGAAGCCTCGACACCAGATCCACTCCCAGCTCTTATAGCTGAGTTGCTATTTACAATCGCATTGTGTTATGTGGTGCTGAATTCGGCTACTTCAAAAAATACAGAAGGTAACTCCTTCTATGGTCTTGCAATAGGTTTTACTGTTACAGTTGGAGCCTATTCAGTGGGTGCGATTTCCGGAGCTGCGTTTAATCCAGCAGTTGCTGTAGGAGTCACAATAATGGGATTGTCAGTCGTGAAAAACATATGGATCTTTCTAGTTGCCAATTTCATAGGTGGCGCTATAGCTGCTGCCGTCTTCATGTGGCTTAATCCGGATGATAAATAGAGAAATAAATTTAATTAAAAAAAGGTCCCCATAGCAACGAGGCTGTCCGAAAAATGCAAAAATCGGTATTCTTAGAGGGGCCAAAAAACCCCTCCCAGGTTGCCGATTGTCGATCCTGGAGCATTCTGAGAGGTCAAATTTTGACCATCCATAATTGTCGGACAGACTCTAAGCTACCGGGAATTATCAAGTTAGACCCATATAGCTTCTTACCTTTCCCCTCGATTACTGCGGGTTGAAAAAGACACGGTACTATTTAATGACATAGTATTTCCCTCAAATTAATTGTGGAACACTAAAGACACGAAGCAATATATAGGAGAAGATTAGTCCACGATTTTAAGCATTTGCGAAACATTACACCAAATAGGTTGTGCGTTGTCACTATTTAGTAAAAGATTAACCTTTGCCTTTTTAAAACTATTTTTTTCAAATCCAAGGCTTTATGTATACTCTAATGTTTTTTGTTCCGTTTGGGAGGATAGCATAAGATGAGATGGGTAAAGCACGATATCACAAACAAATTACTACTTATGTTATTTATATTAATAACAATACCGATAAAAACTTATGCCCTACCAATAAAGCGAATTGGCATTGTCTTTGATGGCTCCTCTGACCTTAATCAAAGGGCTCTGAGTATCTACAAGAAGGAAATTATTGCGGTTACGGAAGGAGAATTCGACGTTCAATTTCCCACCGATAAGATAATTCAGGCTGACTGGACTACTGCGAGCGTTAGATCGGCAATTGACAGATTGCTCTCCGACCCTGGTGTAGATATCCTCATAACACTTGGAATCATTGGTTCAACAGAGGTATCTAAACGAAGGAACTTAAATAAACCGGTGATAGCACCGTGGATTATCGATAGAGAGTTGTTAGGGCTCCCCATCAATGAAAAGGGAGCGAGCGGCATCAGGAATCTATACTACCTTGAGAGACCGATTACACTAAGTAGAGATATTCAGGTTTTCAGAGAGATACTACCATTTAACAGACTGGCACTCCTCTATATGCCGATCGTTACCGAGCTCGCCCCTGACGTTGAAGACGTGGTACAAAGCATTGCCGAAGTGCGAGGTATCTCGATAGTAACGATTCCAGCGAGCACGTCGATACAAAACACATTAGCCGCTATACCCTAAGATACAGAGGCAGTTTTTGTCACGCCCCTTCTACAATACACACGAGATGAATTGGATCATCTATTTGACGGCCTGATTGAAAGGAAACTTCCGAGTTTTTCAATGCTAGGCAGAAATGAAGTTGAACGAGGCGTTCTGGCAGGTCTTACACCCGCTCAAAACCTAAGCCGTGAAGCAAGAAGAGTGGCGTTGACAATTCTAAGTATATTGCTCGGTGAAGATGCCGGTTCTCTCCCAGTTGAATTCCCCATTCAAGAGGAGCTCACGATTAATATGGCTACCGCTCGTGCTATTGGATTCTCACCGAAATGGGACATGTTAACAGAAGCGAATCTCATCCAGGAAGAACCGGAGGTATCCGAAAGAAAATTGACACTGGAGGAAGCCGTTGATGAATCCGTTAACGTGAATCTTGATCTTTTATCAATCGATAGCTTTGTTGCAGCCGGAGCACAGGACACATGGTTAGCTATCGCACAACTTCTGCCTCAGGGACAGATATCACTTGACAATACCTATATTGATAAGGACAGGGCGCAAGCAAGTTTAGGAATCATACCGCAGCGGTCGCTAAGTGGATCAGCCAGTGTAAGTCAGCTGATCTTCGATGAGCCGACCTGGGCAAATGTGAGCGTCCAAAAATATCTTCAAAGGGCTCGTGAATTGAGCCGTGATCAGATCAGGCTGGATGTAATAGCAGCAACCTCAATCGCATACTTAAACGTCCTAAGAGCAAAGACATTCAAAAGAATAAGAAAGGACAATCTTAATCTTTCAAAATCCAATCTTGAAATTGCCAGAAATAGACGTGACATAGGCGTTGCAAGCCCCGCAGAGGTTTTTCGCTGGGAGAGCGAAATATCTCTTGACCGTATCGATGTTGTCGATGCGGTAGCACAAAACCAGAATGCGAAGATCCTGGTAAACCGGTTATTAAAGCGCCGTCAAGGGGAAGACTTTGAAACGGTAGAGGTTGGAGTGGAAGACCCTTCTCTAATAGTAAGCGATCCGAGACTCTATCCTTATATCGATAATCCAATGAGCTTTAACAGTTTCGTTGACTTCATGGTTAATGAAGGTCTAAAGCAGTCTCCCGAAATTCGGAACATTGACTCTCAGATGGCGGCCCAAGATCGAATCTTGAGGTCGACAAAACGAGCTTTCTGGCTCCCCTCCTTTTCATTTCTGGGAGAAATAACACAGATCTTTGCCGATGGAGGAGCTGGTTCAGACGTGACTATACCGAAGGATTTACCTTTAAAATTGGAAAGCGTAGATGATACCCAATGGACTATTTTGCTTCAGGCAAGGTTCCCTCTCTTCCGAGGTGGAGCTAAAATCGCAGATTATAAGCAAGCCAGAGAGACGTTATCTCAACTTCGATTTGAACGCGACTCCACAGCGGAAAAGGTTGAAGAGAATATACGATCCGCTCTAAACAATACCGGAGCCTCATTCCCGAGCATAGGCTTTGCCCGAGATGCGGCAGAAGCTGCCCGAAAAAACCTGGATTTGGTTAGAGATTCTTATTCCAGGGGCGTCGTGTCAATACTCGACCTTCTTGACGCACAAAACGCTTCATTAACGGCAGATCTAAATGCTGCGACTGCTGTATACGATTTCCTTATTGATTTAATGAACGTACAGCGTGCCTCCGGCAAATTCGATTTCTTTACAAGTCAGGAGGAAAGAGAGGAGTGGTTCAAAAGATTGGAGGAGTTTTTCACCGCAAAAGACATGATACAGCCAATACAATAGTTACTTATACTTACATTCGGATCCCGGCATGATGAGATGGAATTAGACAACGGTCCAGGGCATGATCCCTACTGTACCTGATGCTTTCTTTGTCTCTATGGCTGTGACGATCATGTTCGGATTGTTTTTTGCCACCTTACTCACCCTGATATTTGTACCCGTACTATACACTGTCTTTTTCGGAATCCCCTCTTCCACCTGAAAATATTCTGAATCAAGAATCCATGAATAAAGACTTCTCTATTTGGGAGGGATTTTAAATAGAGCATTTATTGTTTATATTATTAACTATGGTACGACTAGGGATGATAAAGTCATTCTTACCAAGTCTTCTTATAATCGCGGGGTTATATTTTTCGCTCTCAGGCGACGTGTTGTCACAATCGACGGGGGGCGCACCAGATGGTGGCTCTGCGGGAAACCAGCCACCTACAGGTGGTTCGCAACAGCCCACGGTCAACCAGGGAGAATCGGAGCCGCCCTGGTATTACTACTGGCCTGATGAAAACCTGAATCCGTTTGGAATGTCCACACTTGGAAATGAAGGAGGGGGTTCAACATTTGGAAAGAGCAAGGAGAGGCCTAGCAATCTTCAAGTGAATCCCCCTATGCAGGAACAAATGCAGAACCAAGAGAATGTCGATGATGAAACGAATAATGTCCCCCTTGAAGATACGCTTAGCTCTGAAGAATCTACTTCGGTTGGCTCCCCTTCAGCCCCAGCTAATAAACGGCCTATGTACAAGTGGGTGGACGACGACGGTGTAATACAGGTAACAAACGACCTCGGCTCCATCCCACCCAAGTATTTAGATAAGATTACTATCGATAACGAGCAAGGCCGGATCGAATAATAAATTCTAAACCTGACTCATTCAGATTCGATTTTCCTAGATTTACGCGACCGACCTAAACCAGAACCTCTCATAATTTGAGTACCGGCAAACCCGCTATTTTTAATGTGGACACTTCTAAAAACTTCAATTATCATTTTAACCCTAAAACAAATTAATTATCCAAACAATACGCAGGAGGGGAAAAATGATTCTAAGGTACGCATTATTTTTTACATTGTTGACAATCTTCACACTGACTCTCACCCGGAGTCGAGTGACTGCTCAGGATCCTCTACAAGTTTCACCAGATGTCTATAAACTAATCCTTGATAACGATCAAGTCCGGGTGCTTGAATATCAATCTAAGCCAGGGCAAATAGATGGAATGCATTCCCACCCTAATCGGTTGGTATATACCTTTACACCTGTAAAGCTAAAGGCCGTGGCTCCCGACGGTACCGTTACCGATGTCGATGCGGAGGCTGGAGAGACCTTTTGGCTTGGCCCCGTGACAAACTCGATTCAGAATGTTGGAAAGTCTGACGCAAGGATTTTAATAGTAGAAATTAAGGAACAACAGAGACAGTCGACTATACCGCTAAAACAAACTGACCCATGGGGTTCACCCTGGTAAAAGAAAAACCGTCGATTCGAAAACGAACTCGCTGATACAGATTTCGAGTAAGGACGAATTTCTCAATTCGTCAAATCTAGTAATTCTTGTTTTAATTGAGAACCTTATATCCCCTTCCGATCATGCAATTTCTATAAATTTGCTCATAATCTTTATTACCTTCATAGACTCCCTTAGCTCCACCGGCAACACCGCCTATAACCGAACCAAGGGCTAGGCCCTTGACAGTATCACCGGCAATTACCCCAATTAATGATCCGGTGCCCGCTCCAACTGCACCTCCAATTAATGCATCCTTGGCCACTGATTTCGTAGTACTTGTGTTTGCCTGTGCTAAAGCACGGCATTCTGCACGATCCTGATAATATTTATCATCACTTCGTACAGACTGAGGATCAATTACAGGATTATAAGTAGCACATGACGCTAACATGCCCATAATTGAAAAGGCAAAAATTATTTTTCTCATTACTATTAACCTCCGAAATTTTACTGTTGATTTGTATAATTTTCAATGTTCTAACGATTACACCTCAGCACATTGAATTTGCAATCTTGATTTATTGTTTAACCTCTACGCCAACTTCCACAACGTCTCCACCAGCAGGTTCAACAACCGTAAATCCTTCTAATGGTTTATATTCACCCAACACGTAATCTCGGATAGTTAACACACATTTGGTAACGCCACTCTCTGGAAAACATGAATACAGCATCATGTTTCCAGCCAAACTCGTGCTACCGTCTTTTACAAGAACAGATGGTTGTAATCCAAAATTGTGAACATCAAATCCACCTTTATCGTTTTTTTGAACGTGAAACTCACCTTGGAATTGTACTTCGCTAGTCGTAAATGGTTCCTGTCCTTTATTCTCAATAGAAGTTTTTCTTACCTCTTCAGAAAATATAGCAGAACCACCCAAATTATGTACCACATCCCAAACATCAATTGTAATCTTTTGTTGAATTTCCCCATTTTTGCTGGTTGTGATTATTATCTTTACAGGTAGTTCAAATTGACCTTCATCAATATCAATAGCCTTGCCAAAAATCCTCTCTTTTTTAACATCCGTTCCATCCTTTCTTATCTCACTTACAAGGGTTTTTCCTGCAAGTAAACTATCGTATAACTGCCTAAATTGATTAACAGTTAAAACTTCATCGCCCGCCTGAACATTGAGCAAACACAAGATGAAAACTACGAATGACACTGAAGTTATTAGAAGAGTTCTCTTCATTTACTCCCTCCTCGATTCATACCATCCGAATTTAAAATATTATTTTTACCGATGCAACGTGTTAATGCAAGAAAACATTTCAAAATAACCAATTACCGCTGGGGTAAATGCTGGAGGACAAACTTCATAATTTTATCCATTCTAACATAACCCTTTAGTCTTCTAGTAACAAGATCTTCAACGACGGGCATCCATTTGATACCGTGAAGTCTCATGGTTGCGGCTACTGTAGGGGTGTCGTCATCTGCTGTGACTATAATTGGATCCGATTTCATAAATTCAAGCACTTTGGTGTCACGCTTAATCCCGGAATCCACGGCGCGCCCAAAATCTGTCCTTGTTAAAATACCCTTCAATATGTTGTCATCATCAACAACGCAACAATATTCCAGAGGCTTTTCAATCAGTAGATTCAGCGCATCTTCAAATGTGTTATTGTTGCTCAACTGCGCAATCACAGGCTCAATAAACGAAGAAAACGGCTCGTTGTCTAGAATCTTAAATGCTAATGGGAATTTCTGCCAGAGATCTCCGCCCCTTCTTTTCACTGCGTCGGCAAGAATTTCACGAAAAGGGGCCAGTGCGCTCGAAATCTGTTGAAAAATGTTTCTTCCCATTACAAGCACCTCGACAGGAGTTAGTGCCCGTATGCTCGCGTTGCGAGGACGATTATCAATCAACGCCATTTCCCCAAAAAAATCACCCGGGCCTAGAACGGCTAGGATATCTGGTGATTCACGTTCTTTACCGCCTCTAACGACCTCCACTTCCCCATTCGATATGACAAAAAAATTCGTCCCAGGATCACCTTCCATAATAATATAGTCTCCGGGTTCGTAGTGGGCCCTTGATATTCGATCTGTAGGATCAGCTTTTGGGTGGGCTAAATCACGTGAATAGAAAAGATCCCAGGCCCAATCGAAGCCGACTTTTACTCTATGGGACAAAGAAGGCAGTTTAAGCATGTAGACTGTCCGCCATATAAACCAGGCGATAAAACCTGAAAAATGCATTCCAAATAACTCAGCGACCGCGTTATGTCCACCAATTGCGCACAGCTGACCGATTGGCTTGAAGTAAAAGGGTTTTGTTTTTTTCTCATTTAGAACCTGCATTATATTATTTGCAGTCTGCCTACCCTGCCTTTCGGCAAACTGTCCAGTTGGAGGACTGGGATTTCCATCAAACGAATTGACTATATGAGCACAGTCTCCAATTGCCCATACATTATTGCATTCTTTGACTCGCATATCAGGCTCGGTGAGTATACGTCCTCGTTCTTTAGGCACTTCTAACCTAGCCAAAAATTGAGAGATAGAATTACCAATTGTACTAACAACTGTACCGCCCTGTATTAGCGTATCTCCACTTACACCCACTCCCTGAGGAGTCACAAAAGATACTCTGGTATTCAAAACTATCTTAATCCCGGCTTCTTCCATCTTAACTTTGGCAAAATCACGAAGCTTGGTGCTTACCTCGGGAAGAAGCTGATCCCTGGAATGTAGTATAGTCACTGAGATATCCTCAGGACTAATATTCTTGTAAAATTTCTGAGTCTCTCTTACCAAATCATTAATCTCTCCGGCAACCTCTACTCCGCTGAAGCCTCCACCTACAACTATGAAAGAGAGATACCAACGTCTCAAACTAGGATCGTCACAGATCTCCGCATTCTCCATCTGTTGCATAATATGGTAACGCAACGCAATAGCATCACCCACATTTTTGAGTGGAAAACTGTGGTCAGCCATACCGGGTATGGCACCAAGATTTACAACCGATCCACTCGCTATCACAAGATGATCATAATTCATCACGCCCACTCTGCTTTCCAAACCTTCGTATTCGACGGTGTTATTCACAAGATTTATTTTATTGATATCCTCAGTCCGACAAAGCACCCCTGGCAACATCTGCCTAAGCGAAACGGCTACCGAATCAGGGTTTATTGACGCTCCTACAACTTCAGCTAAAAGCGGTTGAAAAACCATATAGTTTTCACTATTGAAGAGAACTATTTCGCATTCCTTTCTTGACAGTAGATTAAACAGGGTTTTGGCACACTTTACACCGGCAAAGCCTCCTCCAATTATTACAATCCTCTTGGAAGACATTGAAGCAATCCTCTAATTATTTGTTTAAATCTTAAACGATGAGATGATACTTAATTATCTATAATAGTGTCAACACAAACATCACCACGAAAATGAACAGCCGTGGGGCTATGTTCAGGGTATCAGAAGATAAACAGACAGTCTCTTACGTTGCGAAGACAAAATGGTACCTAGCATGGATGCCCACTTACCTTCAGCCAGAAAAATGCGGAGACAAGCCCTGAGGGACACCACCTCCGTTGTCATCCCCTAAATCATTTGGCGGGGATTCAAAGGCAAAAGCATGGCTTCCCGCCTACAATCCGCAAACGATGAGTTGGCGGGTTGACAGTGATCGCGAGGACATCGAAGCGAACGCCTATCCACATTGAATGAATAGTCCCGCAGCAAGCCGCAGGGAATTCGCGAGCTCAACTTCGCTTTAACTCTCTTAACTTATTCAAGTTTCTGATATCATCATCAATTCTTTCAAGAGGGGTCTCAACTATGAGATCTATGCTCTTTAAATTAGGATTGTTTACAATGTTTCTGAAACCCGTCAACCCTATAAACCCTTCTCCTATATGTTCATGTCTATCCTTCTTCCCACCTAATCTAATCTTTGAGTCGTTACCATGTAAAAGTTTCAATCTGTCTAAACCAATCATAGAAGTAAATTCTCTTATCACCTTGTTCAGCGCATTCTTCGTCCTGATGTCGTATCCAGCCGCTAAAAGATGTGCAGTGTCTAGGCAGACCCCCAATTCGGAATTCCCAACCTTTTCAAGAATCTCATAGAGCTCTCCAAAAGTCTTGCCGATTGTCATCCCCTGTCCGGCCGAATTTTCCAAAAGGAGCTTAGTCTTATAATTTGACCTCTCCAAAACAATTTTTAATCCCTCTACAACTCTACTAATTGCTTTCTCACTTCCCATCTCCTTAGCACTGCCCATATGCGTCATTACATAGGTCGCTCCAATCACATCCCCCCTTTTGAGTTCCTCTTTGATTATTGCAATGGAAGAGCTTCTTATGTTTTTATCTTCCGAGGCAAGATTGATATAATAAGGAGTGTGAATGTAGTAATCTCGAAATGCGCATCTTGAGCACACTCGCAAAAAAGATTCCACAGTTTTCTTGTCAAGTGGAGGAGGATTCCCACCTCGCGGTGACCGGGTAAACATCTGAAAACACTCGCAACCGACTTCATGAGCTCGCTGGGGAGCCTTTTCGATTCCCCCGGCTATTGAGACATGGGCACCAAATTTCATCTGAGTGTTTAAAGACAGAAAGAAAAATTATGGGAATTAACTTATGAGATTATTAACTTTAGTATCTTAGGTGAGTACTGTATGAATTTCT
Source organism: Thermodesulfobacteriota bacterium (assembly GCA_049682815.1). Classification (GTDB taxonomy): domain Bacteria; phylum Desulfobacterota_D; class UBA1144; order Nemesobacterales; family CSP1-2; genus DASWID01. The sequence goes on from JBAUII010000143.1 coordinate 50,462, forward strand.
CAACAAAGATAACCGTCAGTCCGTTGAAAAGTAGCTTTGGAGCGAATGCCCCTTTATACAATCCAAACACTCTTATTAATTTTGGTTTCTTAGCCACTTTTCCATCCATTCTTTGGTTTTTTCCGCATGATCCTTGCTGGAAGTATAGGATATAGTTTCATTGCCCAGATAAATACCCCAGTATTGGATAGGTTTATTCTTATCTTTGATAACTTGGTCCTTTCCATCCAAGCCAGGATAAAAATTGATATCTCGGCTCGGCGTTACTTCAAGTGGCGCTATTGTTATAGACAATTTTTCATTCCCTCCTATTGTTAATGTAAGTCAAATAATCGTTCGATTGAACTCAACAAATTCGAATTACCCCTTAATTTATACACGTTAAAGTTTTTTTCAAGCAAATATTTAAAATAACGCAATTAGGATATCTCATCTTTTTTAGTCCATATACAATTAATTGTAATCTTTTATTGACATAGGAAAATATTTTATTAAGAATATTCACGTCTTATTTTTTTAAATCAGGAACTCTACTAGATATGACCATTAGGAGGTAATTTCGTGGTACCTAAGAGTGCCTTTGTAACTAAAGGAGTGGGCAAGCATAAGGAAAAGTTAACTAGCTTCGAGATGGCGCTACGAGACGCAAGGATTGCCGAATTCAACCTGGTTAAAGTATCAAGCATTTTCCCCGCAAAATGCAAGCTGATATCTACCTCAGGCGGATTAAAGCTGCTCAAGCCCGGACAAGTAGTATTTGTGGTCATGAGTGAGAACGCCACGGATGAACCAAACAGGCTGGTTGCAGCTTCTGTAGGAATGGCAATTCCAAAGGACCCGAATCGCTATGGGTATCTTTCTGAACACCACAGTTTTGGCCAGAATGACACGCTCGCGGGCGAGTATGCGGAGGACCTTGCTGCTTACATGCTGGCGACAATATTAGATGCCCCCTTTGATCCTGACAAAAGCTATGATGAACAGAAAGATATTTGGAAGATAAGCGGCCATACAGTGAAGACCAGAAACGTAACACAATCGGCCGTCGGTGATAAAAATGGTCTATGGACAACGGTGGTTGCCGCTGTTGTATTCGCGGCATAAAAATCGCTAGGCCCTCCAATAAGATCTCCTTAATGTTCGAACATTTCTCGCGCAGCCGCCAATGTTTTTTCTGTAATCTTGATACCACCCAGCATCCTCGCGATTTCCTTTATTATCTCTTCGTCGCCTAGTTCTTTGATATCAACCTTAGTCGAATCATTCTGAAATTCTTTTGTTACCTTGAAATGTGTATCCGCAAATTTCGCGACCTGAGGAAGGTGAGTTATACAAATTATCTGATGACTTTTTGAAAGACTTTTGATCTTCTTGCCAACAGTCTCTGCTACTGCCCCTCCGATACCAGAGTCCGCTTCATCAAATATTAATATAGACCCGCCCTCCGCCCTTGAGATTACCTCTTTTAAGACCAGCATTATTCGCGAAAGCTCTCCTCCGGAAGCGACCTTTGACAGGGGCCTAGGCTTTTCATCAGGATTCGCAGAAAAGAGAAAAGTGATCTTATCATAACCGTCTGAAGAGATTGCCTTTTTATCGAAATCGATGAGTAACTTACCACCTTTTATTCCCACTTCCTCAAGACGCCTCTCGACTTGACTCGAAAATCTCCCTGCTGCATCTAATCTTGCTTTCGAGAGTTCTCTTACACCATAATCCACCTTATTTTTCAGACGATCCACATCAGCTCGTAACCTTTTCTCCTTCTCTTCGAAATCAGTTAGATTTAATAGTTCTTCTCCCATCTCTTTTCGCTTCTCAATTAACTCTTCAATCGTATTACCGTATTTTCTCTTTAATCTCTTTATCTCCAGTAGGCGATCCTCAATTTGACTTAATCTCTCTGGACTATAATGAATTTTAGAGCAATAATCTCTAAGACGAAAAGCCGAATCTTCAATCTCGGACATCCCCCTTTCCAGGGCTTCAGATAAACCTACTAAACTCTCGTCCGCCTTCGCAGCACTATCTATGCTGCTTTTAACCCTTTTCAATTTATCAATTATCGATTCGTCACTTTCGTACACAATTTCGTATGCCTCTTTTGAGACTGAAAATAGTTGTTCGGCATTCGACAACTTCAATTTCTCGCGTTCAAGCTGCTGATCCTCTCCAACCTTTAGATTCGCCGAATCAATTTCACCACACTGAAACCTTAAAAAATCCTCTTTTTTCACTTGGCCATCATGGCGCATTCTCATTTCCTCTAGTTCCTTTTTGACCTCAACATAATCCCGGAAAAGCACAGAAAAGCTTAAGCAAATTTCCATTAATCCACCGAATTCATCAAGGACTTTCAATTGATTTCCTTCTCTTAGAAGACTCTGATGCTCGTGCTGGCTGAATACATCAATGATTCCATTTGTTATTTGACCAAGCATCCCAATTGTGGCCAAGTCACCGTTTATATACACTCGTCCTTTTCCACTGATAGAAAAAACCCTCTTGATCAAAACCTCACCGCCGCCAGTTTGAATCCCTAAGGAACCCAGCCTTCCCAAGAACTCGCTATCATCGCTTACATCAAAAAGGGCCTCAACCTGGGCCTCATCCTCCCCGGACTTAATAAGGTCGGACGATGCCCTGTCACCAAGGATAAAATTAATCGCATTCACGATTATGGATTTTCCCGCCCCTGTCTCCCCAGTAATGACGTTTAGACCACTGCCGAAATTTATTGTAATATCATCAACAATGGCAAAATTCTTAAGGGTAAGTCCGAGAAGCATTAAATCTAATCAATAAAGCTTTTTAGCATCCCACCAACGTCTGAACCTTCGAGTTTTTCGAGAGATCTCTTCTCGATCTGTCTGATCCTCTCGCGTGTGAGAGAAAAATACCTGCCAATTTCATCCAGTGTATACGTTGTTTCAAAGCCAATCCCAAATCTCATCTTTAGGATCTGCTCTTCTCTTGTTGATAAATTTGACAATGCAGCTCTCATCTTATCTGAAAGAGTCGCTTTGGCAACTGCTGAGTCTGGCGTTGGTGACTCCTCATCAGGTATAAATTCCAGAAGTGTGGTTTTCTCGCCGTCAAGTATGGGAGAATCGAGATGTACAACATCCTTTGTGGCATCTATAACCCTCTTCACTCCCTCTATAGAGATCCCAGACTTCTTAGAAATCTCCTCTGGAAATGGCTTTCTTCCCGTTTCTCTATGGATAATAGAGCTTATTTTATGCACTTTACTTGCCTGCTCCAGGACATAGACAGGTACCCTGATTGTTCTTGTCTGATCCAGTAATGACCTGGAAATTGCCTGGTGAATCCACCACGATGCATAGGTTGAGAATTTAAAACCCTTTCGATGATCAAATCGTTCCACCGCCCTCATTAAACCAACGTTTCCTTCTTGAATAAGGTCAGGCAGAGGCAATCCCCTACCCATATACCTCTTGGCTATGCTTACAACAAGCCTTAAATTGGCCTTGACGAATCTTTCCTTAAACCGTCGAGCCCTTGTCTGATAAGCCTTGGTTAACACACTATAACTTCGGATACGACCTGGAGTGAAATCTACTCTCATCCCCTTCTTTCTTTTGTAGCTCTTTACTAAATGACCCCTTTTGAACTTTCCGAGAGAAAAAGCCTTCAAACCAGATATTACTTCTTCCAAAGGTTCACCCAGCTTACTCTTGAAGACCTTTTCAAGAATTTTTTTTGCCTCCTTGGCCCTGGCCTCACACTTCTTTATTTTAGCAGATACCTCTACCTCCTGCTTTGGTGAAAGAAGTGGCTCCGTTCCCATCTCCTTGAAATATACTTGAAGTAGTCTAAACTCATCGTCAGGTGTCCACTCCTTTTTCTTTTTTCCAGTTACACCATCCTTAGAGCTTTCTAACTGAAGATCGAACCCTGCATCATCTAATTCAGACATAATGGTCTCATCTATATCTAAAGGAATAAAGAAGTCCTCTTTTAAGACATCGATTTCCTCTAAAGAGTAATCATTATGAGAATTTTTCTTGATCTTGATCCTTTTATTTGTATCTTTAGAAATTGATTTTACTCCCTTACTTACCTGTACTGAAATATGATTGCGCGAATTTGTTTTTAATCTTCTTCGTCTCACTCAACATCCTCCTTGTATTAATTTAATTTCGTATTTGTCCATCCCCATAAATTATGTATTTTGTAACCGTAAGCTCTTCCAACCCCATAGGGCCATAGGCATGGAGTTTCGAAGTACTGATGCCGATCTCCGCACCCAGACCAAGCTCAAATCCGTCACTAAACCTAGTTGACGCATTAACCAGAACGGTTGATGAATTCACACTATTCAAAAAGTACTGGGCATTATGATAACTTTTCGTTATGATTGCCTCCGTATGGTTCGATCCATATTTCTCGATATGCGATATTGCATCCTCCATGTTATCAACAACCTTAACGTTTATTATTAGATCCAGGTATTCGTTAAACCAATCCCCCTCAGTCGCATCTTTGACAAGCGGAACAATCTGTTTAGTTCTGCTGCAACCACGAATTTCAACCTTCGCTGCCTGAAGTCTTTTGACCAGTCCGGGAAGAAATTTTTCTGCTATAACCTTATGGACAAGTAAAGTCTCCACAGCGTTGCATACGCCTGGCCTCTGAACCTTGGCGTTGATACAAACATTCTCAGCCATTTCGAGATCCGCGTATTCATCAACAAAAATATGGCATACCCCCTTATAGTGTTTCAATACTGGTATCCTTGAGTTCTCAGTGACAAACCTTATCAGCCCCTCCCCTCCTCTAGGTATTATAAGGTCAATAAGATCCTCAAGCTTCAACATCTCTAGAACGAAAGCCCTATCAGCAACGGGAACTACTTGTATCGAATCTTCAGGAAGATCAGCCTCGCGAAGGGCTTTCCTCAGCAATTCCCCGATGGCCAGATTAGATCTTATGGATTCTGACCCCCCCCTCAGAATCACAGCGTTGCCAGCCTTTATACATAAACCCGCACCATCCGCGGTTACGTTCGGCCTAGATTCGTATATTATTCCAATTACACCGATAGGTATCCGCATCTTTCCAACGACTAGCCCATTTGGTCGTTTCCACATTCTCAGAATTTCACCAACTGGATCACGAAGGGCAACAATCTCTGTCAAGCCATCTGAGATGGCCTTGATTCGGGCGGGGTTAAGTGTAAGTCTATCAATGAAGGCAGAAGACAGCCCTTTACTTTTAGCGTCTTCTATGTCCTTATTATTCTCTTCTATTATAAAACTCGATTCAGAAGAGATCAGCCTGGACATCGCTAACAGGCCTTCGTCCTTGGAACGAGAAGTTACTTTGGCTAGAGAATTAGAGGCATCTTTTGCTTTTAGAGCAATTTCATTCGCTATCTGTGTAAATTGAGTATCTTGTAACGAACTTCGGGTTTTTATTTCCGACATTTAGATAATATTTATCCTTTGACAGCGTTTCACAAGCCATTATGAATACAATCATAATACATATTGAAAGTTAATGTCAAGCATTATTTTCATAGGTGTAATTGATAACCTGATCTTCCAAAACTGAATTGAGGCAATGCACTTAACTTACTGCAATCATTTATATTTTCTCGGCTTACAGGTTAACGAGAATCGGAAGATCTTCATAAATACGACGGTTAGATATTCTAAGCCATTTTAAGCAAAAATCAGACACCTATATCAGGACTACACCCTTAGTACGCCTAAAATAGTAATCGCAACTCGCTTTAATTATACGGAAATTTGGGGTTGTTAGAATAATGTAAGTAATTATAGACATATCAACTCAAGATTCCTTTCAGACCTATTGCATTATCATCGTAAACATAGACTGTTCAATGATTTAAGTAGCTTAAGACTCTATTAGCTCAACCATTCCGATATCCACTTCTACCGAAATGGCTCTCTTAATAATATCAACTGAGAGTATAAGCTTATTTAACCCTCTCCTCTTTAAAATTCTTCCAACTATCCCCTGAAGGGGCCCGTGTGTGACGATCACCATTTTCCCCTCTTTCAAATAGGGATGTGGATCGAATGGCACCTTGCTCTCAAGAATCTTCCTTATCGATTCGATCTGATCCTCCGGTATTGGAGCAGGTGTTCCGGATATACCGAGAATCTTAACTATCCCAGGGGTATTGAGAATATTTAATTTATAGTCCAACGTTGTGTTTACAAACAGGTAGCCGGGGAAAAGTGGTAAAAGAACCCTTTTCTTTCTATCTTTCCAATGACTTGTAATTTCTCGAAGGGGTAGAAATGTCTCTATTTGTTTCTGTTTAAGTGCACTGTCTGCAGCCTTTTCATGCCTAACTACAGTGTATACGGCGTACCAACGCCTCTTTGTTTGACCGTAATCCGTATCAGAATTAGCTTCTTGCATTGGAGATTCCACCTTAAAGGTACTTTTGACTTAATATCTCGATAAAAGGTTCAGATAAATATGAATCAATGTCCTATTACGATAATAATGTCAAACCTCGGTTTTTAGAATATATTTTTGCCTCTTATAAAAGTTGATACATTAGCACAACTACTGAAACTTGCGTCGATAAAGGATCTTTCACAATAAATATCATCGATAGATATTTGAGCATTTCAATCCAATATACCGATCACCGTATATTTCAAAAATTGACCAACAAAATTAACCATCTTTAATATACATCTTAAGCCGGTGTTTTCTAAAAAATAATTTGACAAATCAACGGCTTAGAAGAAAACTTAACCGGAAACTAAAAGGCTGGAGGCTGTAAAATTGGAAAGAACACTCTCGATAGTTAAACCAGATGGCGTCAGAAGGAATTTGATCGGTGAGGTCTTGCGTCGGTTTGAAGATGCCGACCTTAGATTGATTGGATTGAAAATGATAAAACTCTCAAAGAAACAGGCAGAAGGATTCTATGCTGTACATAAAGACAGGCCATTCTTCTCGAGTCTGACCAATTTCATGTCTTCCGGTTCCTGCGTAGTTACCTTACTAGAAGGTGAGAATGCGATAAGTAAGCTGCGCGAAATTATGGGTGCCACCAATCCTGAAGATGCCGTGAAAGGAACAATTAGAAACGATTACGCGTCCAATATAGAACAAAATATCGTTCACGGATCTGACTCCCCTGAATCAGCTTTATTTGAAATAAGATACTTTTTCAATGACCTAGAGATTTGTGAAAGGGAGTCCTGATAATCGAAAAAACCACCTTCGCCTTACTCTCCCTCCACACCTGGGGGAGGAGACGTGTGGAACCCACATCCCCCTTCCTATCTCAGAATAGACGATCTGCTCAAATCAAGAATTTCCTCGATTTCAGCATCGAATATCTTCGCGAATTCCTTTGCAAAACGATGTGCGACCTGCCTCAGCGGAATTGTACCATTAATCAATTTCTTTATGGATGTAACAACGCCCTCACTAATGCCACAAGGCACTATCAGAGAAAAGTTATCGAGGTCATTGCTCACATTCAATGCCACTCCATGCATAGATGTGTGTCTACTCACCCGGATACCTATTGAGGCAATCTTTTCTGTGCCAACCCAAACACCCGGATAATTCTCCCTCCTCTCCGCCACTATATTAAAATATTTAAGAACTTCTATTATTGTTTCTTCTAATAAACGGACATAAGATCTGATCCCCAACTTAAAACCCCTCAGATTTATTATTGGGTAGCCAACGAGCTGGCCTGGCCCATGAAAAGTGACATCTCCCCCACGGGAAGTCTTATGTACAACAATACCCCTTTCTTTTAAATATTCTTCGGGGTATAGGATGTTACTCTTGTTACCGAACCTTCCAATCGTAATAACTGATCTATGTTGGACAAGCAAAAGAAATCCTGTTGTATCCGAGCTCAGACGGGACACCTTTTCGTGTAATATACTCTGCAGGTCAATTCCAAAAGAGTACTCGACGTCCTCGAGATATATCCATTCAACGTGGCGTCGTGCCATGTCGTATCGTATTGTTTCCATTCATGGACTACAAAATTATGATCTAATATGAATTGCCGAAGTGTTGCTAATGAAATATAATTAATCCATAAACTTCTTCCAGTTTTCAAGATGAAAAAGAAGATATCAAATAGAATCAATACGCAAATTCTTTACAGTAATCTTGATAACAATGTAGTCAGACCTGTCTATTTTTTCACTGGAGAGCAAACATTTTTAACAGAACAGGTCATTGATAGATTAAAAAAACACATCTTAATTAATAACCCCGAGCTTAACTACTCACTTTTTCATGGCGATACGGCATCTGCAGCGGATATCATCTCTTTGGCAGAAACCTACCCGATGTTTGGAAACAAGAGGCTCATCATATTGAAAAATGCGGAGAAATTATCTACAAATGAACTGAAAGCGTTTGAAAAGTACTTTCAATCACCTTCCCCGTTTACTTGTCTAGTCTTTCAATTCAATAACACTAAGGGTATAGAGAATAGAAATAATGAGAATATTTTTCTAGTCGATACGACAGTTGATAAAAACAATATGCATTCATCGATCAGGGAAATCGCTGCGGATTGCGGTCATGATATAACGAACGAGGCGATACTGCGTCTGAGATCCCTATTAGGCGAAAATCTGCAGGATATCAAGACAGAGATAGAAAAATTATCACTATACACTGCTGGCAAAAAGAAAATCGACGCTAACGATGTGGGACGTATTACGGAAAAAATCAAGTTTGGAGATATCTTCCAGCTATTAAATTCAATTGCCAAAAAAGATATGACAAATGCATTACGGGCATTGCTCGATCTTGAATTGAAGAACGAGGACCCTCTATCGATACTAAACATGTTGAGCTGGAGATTCAGACTTATCTGGAGAGTAAAGGAGCTTATTGAGAAGAGATTCGCAAAGGAGCAAATTCTTAAGGAAGTTAAAATTTCGCCGGGAGCCCTGTACTATACTCGGGAACAGGCAAAAAACCTTACCTTTGCGGAGCTCAGGAAAATAATGACAAGTCTCTACAGGGTGGATAAAAAATTAAAAACTAGCTATCTTCCAGGTCATCAGATTCTAACAAAATTAGTTTTGGAAATGTGCAGGTAACAAGTAAAATGGTTACGCAGAAGAAGATTGTTGTAATGATTTTGAGAGGTTATATACCTTTTTTGAGAACCTGGATATGTTTCTTGATGCCGTCCCTTTATGAATTACACCCTTTGAACCAGCCTTATCAAACTCGGCCATCGCAACCCTTAAGATCTCTTGCGCCTTAGCAACGTCATTAGCATCGAGAGCGGAGTTAATGCTTTTAGCAAGAGTCCTCAGTTTCGAACGCGTATTCATATTCCTGGATCTTCTTTTCAAGTCCTGCCGGTGCCTTTTAATCGCCGATTTCTTTCTATTAGACATCTTTACCACGTTGTTGAAAAAATTAAAATGATATTCTTCAGAAATTCGACGGTTTGTCAAATCCTGATAAGTTCGGATAGAAACTATCTATTTATCTTCACTCGATAAATAAATTATGTTATATTCGGATAACGACATAGGAGGCGACGCGATGAAATTCTTCCTGGACACCGCGAACCTAGACGAAATCAGGGACGCCGCGAGTATTGGAATTCTCGATGGTGTAACCACAAACCCGACCCTGGTTTCTAAACAAGGAGAACAGAAGGGATTTAAACAATTGGTAAAGGAAATCTGCGAGATTGTAAATGGACCGGTAAGCGCTGAGGTAATAAGCACTGACGTAGAGAGAATGCTCGACGAGGCCAGAGACCTTGCCGAAATTCACCCGCATGTTGTTGTAAAAATGCCTCTTACAGAAGACGGAATCAGGGCAACAAAGATTGTATCTGATGAGGGAATCAAAGTTAATATCACACTTGTCTTCTCACCTTCACAGGCATTAATTGCTGCTAAAGCGGGTGCAACCTATGTAAGCCCGTTTGTTGGACGGCTCGACGATATCTCGGAAATTGGGATGAACGTAGTGAAAGATATCGTCGATATTTACAAGAATTATGCCTTTAGCACCCAGGTATTAGTTGCGAGCATTAGACATCCTGTACATGTAGTTGAAGCCGGAAAGGCAGGAGCACATGTTTCGACCATGCCCTACAAGGTTTTCAAGCAACTCTTAAAGCATCCATTAACAGATACCGGCCTCGAAAGATTTCTGTCAGATTGGAAAGATGTGAAAAGATGATTTGAGACAACGACAGGTTTATTCTCATTCCTTATGTTTTCTCTATGCGGGGTTGGAAAACCCCGCCTATCGCTGCTGATGACGGTACTTGTTATGGATAATCTGGACATTCTTGTCCCGATAGATTTCGATTCAATTAGTCTTATGGAGATCCTTCAAGTCATCCCCGAAATCAGTAATCGGGGATCCATCCCCGCCCGAAACGTGCGGGGAAAGGCTATGGATTCCCGCTAACAATCCGCGGGAATGACGCCGGCGGGGAGAGCCTTGTCCTGTGCACTTAGCTTGTCCAAGCCCGGCCTGACTCATCGAAGGATAGGAAGAAGCCTAATCCGGGAAAAGGATGAGATTGCTTCAATTTGCTTAGCAAATTTCGCAATGATGTGACAGACGGCTCCAGTCTAACCGGCCTTCCAAAAATTGCGTTAAGAAAATCAGGAGCGGAGACGTAAAGAAAAATTTGCGGGTTGCGGCTGGATTAAATTTTTTAGTCGAAGCGAATGATTTTTAGCAAATTTTTGGACAGCCTTGATTTTTGCTTCTTTGTATCAAGACAAAGAAGTCAGAAAGAAGGGTGAGATGTAGAAAGAGATTACCTTTAAAGATTCTGGCCTGTAGACATCTCGCTTAGACAGCAATGAAAATCGAGAATGAACCTAATTTTTAACCCCGACGATAAGAAATTCTTTATTCCCATCTGCCCCGAGGATCGGTGAAGGCATGACCCCTACGACATCAAAGGATGCTTCCTGTAAACATGAAGTAATCTTCTCTATTACCGCAGCGTATTTAGATTCATTCCTGACTACGCCCTTCTTTCCCACCTCACCCTTACCAACCTCGAACTGCGGTTTGATCAGGGCGATCAGTATTCCTTTCGGTTTAAGCAGATTCTTCACCCGAGGGATTATCAATGTGAGTGAAATGAAGGATACATCAATTGTGGAAATATCAACCAACTCGCCTATGTCTTCTGGTTTTAAATACCTGGCGTTTACCTTCTCCATGACAACAACCCTTCTATCCTGTCTGAGACCCCAATCGATTTGACCATGTCCAACATCGATGGCGTATACCTTTCTTGCTCCAAATTGAAGAAGGCAGTCTGTAAACCCGCCTGTGGAGGCACCAATATCTAGAGCAACTTTGTCGTTAACGTTTATTTTGAATCTCTTCAATGCCGCTTCCAGCTTTATTCCCCCTCGTCCGACATATCTTCGGGAATCTTCTTTGATAATGATCTCAGAATCTTTCGCAACAAGTGTTCCGGCTTTATCCACCCTCGTTCCTTTCACGAATACAACGCCTGACATCAGCAGGGATTGCGCCCGAGCTCTACTGGGAACCAATCCCCTTCTTACCAGTAATAGATCAATTCTTTCTCTACCCTTAATATGTTCTCCCTCCCAAATAGTGGGCTAATTCACGGAGCGGCACTGCCTCACTGCCAAAATTTTCTAAGGCATTGATAGCCTCATTCGTTAGGTCAGTAGCCATCCGTCTTGCGTTTTTAACTCCGATTAAACTTGGATATGTTGCCTTCTTTCTTCTTGCGTCCCCTCCTGTGTTCTTACCAATTTCACCCCCGCCTTCGATGTCAAGCACATCATCCATGATCTGAAAGGCCAGCCCCAGTGCTTTCGAATAAGAATTGAGTTGATAAAGTTCTTTGCTATTGGCTCCGCCGATCTTCGCACCCGTCGTTACAGACACCTCAATTAAAGCCCCCGTTTTCAGTGAATGAACCCTCTTGCTCATCTCGATGGTAACCTCTTTACTACCCTCAAGTGAAAGATCAATAGCCTGCCCTCCAACCATTCCATGAGATCCCGAGGCCTTAGCGATATCCTTGATAACATTTATGAGTAGGGCAGGCTTCAGGCCCGAAGAAATACCTTCGTCAACGATGAAATAAAAGGCATCCGTGAGGAGGGCATCGCCTGCTAGGATAGCCAAGGCTTCTCCATAAACGCTATGATTAGTTGGTTTCCCCCGTCTTAACAGATCATCATCCATGGATGGCAAGTCATCATGAATCAATGAATATGTATGAATCATCTCGATTGCACAAGCAACAGGGAGTGCTTTTTCTATCTCACCCCCAAAGACCTCGCAGGATGCAATACAGAGTACAGGTCTCAGCCTCTTCCCGCCTGCCATTACACTGTAAAGCATCGATTCATGAAGTTTGCCCAAATCATTTTTGGATTTCAGCAGATACTCCGATAATTTCTTGTCGATTAAATCCTTCCTACTGGAGAGGTAGTCACTGACATTGAAATCCATAGGCCGTCCTAATTTATTTACTATAGTCCTTCTTTTAGTCCCTTAACAAATATAGATTAGTCTACATATTAACTTTGACCCTGTTTGAACAATCTCCAACTCCCGCAAAAACTTTTGCCAAGGAGAATCAAACCGGATAGGTTAATTACTCGATTCTTAACTCGCAATTTTAATGACACAACACTAATCCAAGGTGATTTTCTAAAAAATAAATTCTATCTAGCCAATCGAAAGCACTCAAGGAATCATCAGATTATCCATCGAAGGTGCTAATTGAGAGACATCACGCCCATCTATAACTTCAATTGAGAACAGTCTTTAAGAAAAGCGTTATCTAGCTTTATCGAACCATTACTTAGGTCCATAATGACAATCTTATCACCCTCTCCGATGGCGAGACTATTTTTGCAAATCATCGGCATTTTAGATTTTGAGCTGACGACCAAAATAGGAATGAACTCATCTGGCAGGGATAAATCTCCAACCGTTTTTACATACGTTGAATCTACGGATATACACTGCAAGATCCTATATTCCCCCTGTGCTATCTTCGGATTAATATCATACATGCTCAGCGCTTTACCGAAGGCGATATCTAGACCTAACTTTTCTGCAGTCGTTTTATCAAGGTCTCCTCTTATCTTATTCAAAACCGGAATTGAATTCTTTATGCCGAAATCTATTTTGGCAAGCCTACTGACAAATATGTTTACCTTGTTGCTGGTGGTAACCGCAAGAGTTGTGTCTGCGTCGCCCAACCCTATTCTCTCCAATACATCCAAGTCAAGGCTATTGCCTTCAATAGCTTCAAATCCTTCTTGAGTTGCCAATCTTACAAGGTATTCATTAGAATCAACAAATCCGACTTCTTTCCCGTTCATTTTTAGAAGCTTTCCGACAACCCGACCGAAGGCATTAGCCCCTACTATCACTCCTTTTTGACTTCGAACAAGGACACCCAAGAGTTTTGCAACTGTATTAGCAGTTGTTCCCTGTAGAATTACAGAAATACCGATTGTCAAGAAAACCAGTCCCTGGACCAAATCTCCACCCGGAATTCCCCTTTTTGTTAGCTGTAAGGCAAAAATAGACGCCACAGATGCTGCGATTATTCCCCTCGGACTTATCCACGATAGAAACACTTTTTCGTTGAAACGGAGATCCGATCCGAGGGTTGTTAAGAATATCTGTAATGGTCGCACAATCATTAGTATTGCCAGAACTACGATCACCCCACCCCAACCTAAGGACACAACGTGTCGAATTTCTAAGTTCGCGGCCAATAAAACAAATAATACTGATATAACGAGTATTGAAAGCTTTCCTTTGAATTTTTTAAGAGGCTCTTCTTCCGGAATATCCATATTACCCAAAATCGCTCCGGAAGCTACGGACGCCATCAAACCTGACTCGGGTATTACGGCTTCAGACAATGCATAAATTCCCAGTGCAGAGGCCAACACAAATAAATCTACAAAATCCTCCATAACAAGAGAGAATTTCATCACGATCTTCCCTATTACATAACCCCCAATAACACCGATGACGATCCCTATTCCTAACCTCCAAAACACAAGAAATACATTAAATAAGAATGAGTGGGATTCCTCCAATATCAGTTCAAACACAAAAATCGCTATTATAGCACCTATAGGATCGATGATTACACCCTCAGTCTCCAGGATGCTCTTCAACCTTGACTCCACCTTTATTCTTCGCAAAAGGGGATGAATGACCGTCGGACCAGTTACAATGACTAAAGAGCCAAAAAGAAACGCCAGAGACCACGGTAATTCCGTTATTAGTATCGCGAATATAGCCCCAAACACCATTGTGATCAATGCGCCGTACGTAATTAAAGGTAATATTATGTTCTGGTGTTTTTTTATCTCTGATTTATCTAGGTTCAGACCAGCCTCAAAAAGTATTATGGCAACGCACAGTCTTATAATTGTTTCAAAACCATTTCCAAATACATCTGGATCGAGAAAACCTAATACCTCTGGGCCCAAAAAGATTCCCACTATAAAAAGCATAACTATGCTGGGTAATCCTACGATTACAGAAAGGATTTGCGATACAACCCCCGCAATAATCGCAATAACGATCATTAAGAGCACCTGTCACCTCTTTACCATAGAGAATCAGGGAAAGCTATAACGTTAACTAATTACCCAAATAAATTGAATAGTTAGGTAAGATCACCGTAAAACTCGTTAATTATATCAAGAGGGAAACGGAATTGACAGGCTTGACGTCCGACATAATCTGCAGGGTTTATAATCGATTGCCTAAAATATTTAACGAATTCAGCGGAAACATTTGGTAGCGGGGGCAGGATTTGAACCTGCGACCTTCGGGTTATGAGCCCGACGAGCTACCAGACTGCTCCACCCCGCGTCTAGTGTAAAAAAAGATTATAAGTAAATTCATCAGTACTGTCAAATCAAACCTCTTCACGATACTTACTTAGTTATCAATAACTTAGATTGAAAAAAGTGGAAAAACGAGTTTTATGCTATAAAATATAGGGTCAACCCTAATAACTTATATGTAAGTTAGCCAGCGAAGCTGTATTGTTATCATAAAGCATAAAGCTACGAGGCGTGGACTTATCGACTCTTTCTCTACATATGACACATCAATAAACACAAATAATTGTAGGAGAATGTCACTGTGATCACCTTGTGCGACCAAGTAAGACGCGGGAAAGCAATCTCTTACTTTAACTAATACAATAATTCCAAATATCTTGTATAAAAACCGCATATAAATTTTAAATACCTAAAATTTATGGAAAAGGAAGAACTACTATTCTCGATTATAATTCCGACTTATAATCGCCCAAAAGAAATAGCTACTTGTCTAGATTCATTAACAGGCCTCAATTATTCTCGTGAAAAGTTCGAAGCGATAATTGTCGATGACGGAAGTACTCTGCCAATAGACGAGGTCATTGATAGATTTTCGGAACGATTAAATATCTCATTAATACGTAAGACCAATAATGGACCTGCTTCGGCGCGAAATAAAGGTGCCTCGATGGCTAGTGGGAAATTCTTAGCCTTTACCGATGACGATTGTAAGCCAGACCCCAATTGGCTAGCAGGATTAGAAGACTGTCTCTCAAAAAACTCTGATTGTATTGTCGGAGGAAAAACTCTAAATCTGTTAAACGATAATCTTTATTCCTCTGCAAGCCAAATGATCTGCGAGTTATCTTACAATCACTATAATTTAAATCATGAAGAGGCGAGCTTTTTCTGCACAAATAACATGGCAGTTCCAAAGGCGAGATTCCTCAAAATAGGGGGCTTTGACGAAAGCTTTAAAACAGCTGAAGATCGTGATTTTTGCAATAGATGGAAAAATTACGGATTTAACATGATCTACTGTCCAAAAGCCATCATCTATCATGCCCATGAATTAACTCTTACAGGATTTATTAAACAACACTTTAATTATGGCAGAGGATCATATGGATATTATAACAAGAAAAGCCTACACGGACCTGGATATTTTAGAAATTTAATTAAATTTAATCTTAATCCAAAAAATTTATTCATTTATCCCTTCTCAAAGTACAAAGGATTTAAAGGTATTTCAGTAGTAAGCTTAATTTTAACTTGGCAATTGATAAATGCGTTGGGTTTTACGTGTGAATTCTTAAGCCGGAAAATAAATCACAATAGAAATTTCACCGAAACTAGGTAGTCAATATGACATAGGCCCCGATAATTAAATGAAAATTAAATACTTGGAACGAAGTTATTAATGGACGTAACTGATTTATATCTCATAGTTGTAAGCATAGGCAATTGAAGATATTATTTGCTAGATTTAACTAATCAAAACTCATCTTATTCTAATTGGCTGTTTAGCTATATTAATTAGAATGAAAATAAATGTAGGGATAATTGGTCTTGGATATTGGGGCCCTAATTTACTCCGTAATTTCTACACGGTAGATGACAGTAAGGTCTTAATTTGCTGCGACATTAATCCAAACCGATGTGCGAAGTTCGCAATGTTTTATCCTGGGATAGAGTTTAGTCAAAATGCAGAGGATATTTTTAACAACCCCAGGGTGGAAGCGGTAGTAATTGCTACGCCAGTAAATTCTCACTACTCCCTTGTAAAACGAGCTCTACAGGAAGGCAAACATGTACTGGTTTCAAAACCCCTGACAAATAATTTAACTCAAGCCGAGGAATTAGTTAAACTATCCGAGGATAGAGAACTTGTTATGCAAGTTGATCACACCTTCATATTTCATCCCGCTGTTGAAAAGCTTAAGAACATAATAGTACAAGGTGAACTGGGAGAATTATACTATGTTGACTCGGTGAGGATTAACTTAGGACTATTCCAACATGATGTTTCGGTAGTATGGGATTTAGCTCCGCATGATATTTCGATAATGGAGTATCTTATTGATCGACCTGTGAGATGGGTACAAGCGGTTGGAGCAAGACATGCTGGTCAGAAAGTTGAAAGCATGGCATATATCACTGTTCAATATGACGGGAACATCTTAGGACATTGCCATGTCAACTGGCTGGCTCCAATGAAAGTTAGACTGACTACTGTGGGTGGTTCTAGACGGATGGCTATATATGACGACAATCTTGTTACTGAAAAGATTAAGATCTATGACAGCGGCGTCAATGTTAATACAATCGAGAACCTATATCATGCTTTAGTCCAATACCGGAGAGGGGACATTTATGCGCCCGCGATTGAAAATGTCGAGGCACTGGAACGTGAAGTTCGGCATTTCCTTTTATGCATTCAGAACCGTAAGAAACCTATAACTGGTGGGAGAGCAGCACTACGAATTATAAGCATTTTAACTGCTGCCCACGAAAGCATTATAAATAACGGCAAACGAATATTTTTGTCCGCAAGTGATGATCAAAATGAGAGATTATCGAACTAATCACTGTGAATTATAGCCCATTGTATCCATCGAACCATTGTCGTGCTTCCATCATATTTTTTGATCATGAATCCAAATTTTGATGACAGTTAAGATCAGTCTGAACCGGGTCGAAAAAAGCTTCTAACTAGTTTTGTTCATAATCACAACGATTATAAAAAAAGTTAATAAAATGGGAATCCTTGGTAATTGATCAAATATCTATAAGTCAGAACTGTTTTCAAAATTAAGCCTAATTCTTATCATTAGATTGTAGGATGAGGTTGCTATTCTATCAGTGTCTATGAGGTGCCATGCGAGCTTGTCGTTTAAAACACGGACGATAAATAAAATACGATCTGGTATTTAAAACCCTCGGACTCAGATCTTTTCAAATCACTTAAAACCAACCCATCTGAATAAACGCAATTTTAAACCTTCCGCGACAAATCTGTGAGCCGAAAATTAAATTACTCGCTTCAAAATGAATACGAATCGGGAATTTCGATATGCATACCAGCCTACAATGAAGAACAAACTATTGAGCAGGTCGTCTACGACGCATCAGAAACACTTAATGAAACAAATCGGCCGGGTGAGATATTAGTTATCGATGACTGCTCTAATGATCGCACCTGGGAAATACTTCAAAGAACAAAAAAGACCGTACCAATATTACACATAAGACGCCACACCACAAATCAAGGAATTGCCAGAACCTTTAACGAACTTTACCTTTGGGCTAATCGAGAACTCGTATTCCTATACCCGGCGGATGGACAGTGGAAGATGAAGATTTTGATCGATATGCTCGAATTGATCGATATTTACGACCTTATTGTAGCTCGTCGAATTAAAAAGCATTATAATCTTAGCCGACAGATAGTCTCATGGATGTTCAATATTCTTCCTAGATTATTATTCTGTACCCAAACGTATGATGCTGGTAGTCTAAAACTCGTACGCCGAGAAATTTACAATATTCCAGTAAAAAGTACAGGAGTTTTTGTGGAAGCAGAGCGGATTGTGCGTGCAAAACGCCTTGGTTATCGTATAGGATCAATAAACGTAGATCATATTCCACGAATATCAGGAAAGGCTTCCGGGGCAAAATTGACGCTTATAACACAATCGATAGCCGATGTTATAACTTGTTGGATTGATATCTTTTTATTGAGTAAATGATTCAGGCACAAATGATAATACATAATACCTAATTTGTATTCACTATAAACCCTTTGTTACATTCAAAACGTAAATTCTTTTCTTGAAAATAGCACTCTAAAAGGACCGGTAGGTGGAGACATTCTTAGGCATGAAAAAACAAGTAATCGTATTAGGCAAAGGGAATTTAGCGATTCGGATCGCGGATTGGTTTAATACGAGTCCAGATTATGAACTGGCGCAAGTAGTTCCAGTTATTCCTGAACCGATATGGACTGATTCGTTTGTAACCTGGGCAAAGAACAATGGTATACGTTATGTTGAATCCGGCCATTATAAAGACATAACTAGCGAAAATAACAAAGATTTGGCTATCGATCTTGCATTTTCTGTATTTTACGACAAGATTATACAGGAACGGTTCATTTCAAAGTGCAAGAAAATCCTAAACCTACATAATAGTCCTCTCCCTAAGTATAGAGGTGTTTCACCCATTAACTGGGCTTTAAAAAACAATGAAAAAAAACATGGTGTAACAATTCATGAAATAACCCCCGGCATAGATGATGGTCCCATTGTAGCGCAAATTGAGTACTCAATATATCCTTATTTCGACGAAGTGATAGATGTATACAAAAGGGCTCTCGAATATGGATGGGTCCTATTTCAACAAACTATACCCATTCTAGAAAAAATTACAGCTGAACCACAAAACGACTCCATGGCCACCTATTACACCACAAAACAAAACCACCTGCTCGGAGAAAGAAGAAGTTTCATGAAAAAAGAATCGAAAAAATCAGTAGAAAGTTAAATCGACAATGGGACATTATAAACAGCTTGAAGATGATTTAAGGAATTGATCCAATTTTTGGTCTTAATTTTAAAATTTTCAACTAGTTTTGATTAAAACCCTAAACAATCAAAATAGGCTCTCTTAATTGTTTTAGATTCAAGTTAATTTATGGTGATTAAAGGTGCGTTGTCGTTTGATGCTCAGGCAATAGTTATTTTTTAAATCCATTTGTATCCACAGTAAAGGCTGTTACTTATATGGAACGCTCATATAGCCTAAGCTGCGGGTAGAAATCATCATATAGATGAGTAATTCGTTAAGTTAAACTGCAAGCGAAAAATGTATACAAGTAACAATTTCATACCTTTAACTGATCTTAAACGCCAATACAATACGATCAAAAATCAGATTCAAGAAGCTATTGAAGAAGTATTTAACGATTGCGCCTTCTCTTCTGGCAAATTTGTCGAGCGTTTTGAAAAAGATTTCGCTCGATATTGCGGTGTAAGGCACTGCATTTGCTTAAATTCCGGGACCAGTGCCCTTCATCTAGCTCTTCTCTCTTGTGGGGTAGGACCGGGCGACGAGGTCATAACCGTCCCCATGACGTTTATTTCAACCGTCTGGGCCATATCATATGTTGGAGCTCGACCAGTATTTGTCGATATCGAACCAGATACCTATACAATTGACGTAAATCTGATAGAGAAGGCTATCACACCTCGTACGCGTGCCATCCTACCGGTTCATCTATACGGACAGATGGCAGAACTTAATTCGATTCTGGAGATTTGTGAAAGATATAATCTTACGCTTATTGAAGATGCAGCTCAAGCACATGGCTCAGAATATAATGGACACAGAGCAGGAGCCCTAGGACAAGTGGGGTGCTTCAGTTTTTACCCGAGCAAGAATCTTGGCGCCTATGGCGAAGGAGGAGCAATTACCACTAATGACGATATTATCGCTGACCGTACCCGGGCCCTGAGGGATCATGCTCAGTATAGGAAATCCCGTCATGAAGAACTGGCGTATAACTACAGAATGGACGGAATTCAAGGTGCGGTTCTCAGCGTTAAACTTAAATTTCTCGAACGGTGGATAGCAAGACGTCGAGAATTGGCTTCTCGCTATCTGAAATTGATTGATAATTCCTCATTAATATTACCGCACGAGTTTAAAAGACGAAATCACGTGTGGCATTTATTTGTAGTCCGTCATGCTAAACGTGAAAAGCTCAGGGAATTGCTTTTACAATCAGCGATTCACACGGGTATACACTACCCAATACCGATCCATCTTCAACCTGCATATAAGTACCTAGGCTACCGGATTGGAGACTTCCCCTATAGTGAGCAACTCGCTAATGAATGCCTAAGTATACCGATGTTTCCAGAGCTTACTGACGAAGAACAATCAAGAGTTATTAAATCATTGAACAGAGCGATAGAAAAAAAATAAATCAATCAATATTTGTTGGACACCTTAAAAATCGAGATCTATCTCTATCGATTTAACGGAACGATGCCATCATGAATTAGTTAAATGAAACCGTTGCTGTTTGTTTTCGTATTTATTAGTTATCTCTCTCTTTGGTCATTTGCCAATTGGCCAGCTTTAAAAGAAGCCTGGTGGTCAACTGATGACTATTATTTAATAGAGGAGGTCAGAAGTGCAAATCTCCAATCATTCCCGGGCCTACCAACCGGAAGACCTATTTCTTCAATTTGGTTCGCAACCTTCCTTTTAGAAAACAACCACAATCGAGAGATATATAACATTCTACTTCGCTTCATTCAAGGCGTAATTCATTGTAGTGCCGCGACACTCGCGGCCATTCTTATTTATAAGAATACAGATAATTGGAAAGCATTCTTATCGATATTGCCTTTTCTCCTATGGCCTTTCAATGGAGAAGCAGTATTATGGCGTGCTGCGGGCTATTATCCTTTAGCTGCATTATTTGGCTTGGTTGGCGTCTACTTAATTTGGGAAATCAATAACAGAAATTACTTAAGATTGGTTGCCGGAAGCCTGTGCATTGTGTTAGCAACTCTTACAAATCAAGTCGCTGCGTTTTCTGGGTTAGTAGTCTGGATAATCATGATTACCATACACGTTTTTAACAAAAGGTTTACTATTTCATGGAGAAAAGTTTTTTTTTACACAACACTGATAGCATCTTTTTATTTTACAAGTAACTTACTAAGCTATCTAATTGCCAATCATTTCAGTTCGTATACGCGGGCAAAATTTTCCACAAAATTTTTGGAAAAATGTGTATATCTGCTGAATCTAAACTATATGTTTATTTTTTCTTCTAAATTTTATCCGATTTGGCTAACTAGTTTGACAATTTTATTGTTCCTGACCTGTCTACTGGCAATATTTGTTAGAATTTACCGAATAAATTATACAATTAAAACAGTCCTGTTAGGTTTCTCGTTGCTTATTTCTTTATTCATAATACCATATGGTCCTTTGTTGCTTGTATCTGAAAATCAAACTTCCTCTAGACTAATGTACCTTGCTCCCTTTATTATTACCGGTGTGTGGATTGTGTCAGAACAGAGTATCGGCAAAGAAAAGTGGGCAAGTTTATTTTTGATTACCATTCTTTTGATAATAATAATGGGGTATATAAGTATTTCTCGAGCTAGCTCGTTGGATTATGTCAAAATGTTTAAAGCCGATCTTCGGACAATCAAATATATTGAAAAATATGAACCTCTACCGCCAGAACAGAAACTGCAGATATTTGTTGCCACATCTCCAGACTTCATTAGAAATTGGAATCCACACAAACTAACATATTTGAATGGTGACTCAAAAATATCTGCTTTTCTAAAAAGTTGGTCTGCACATCCATTCATTAGACTTTTCTCCAGCTTACGTACTACGGATGATGACACGATAAAACATAATTGTCTACTTCATTGCCGGGAAACAAAAAATGGAAACGAACTTCAAACATTTGAATTGGAAGACACTAAAACGCTTTGTGTATGTCCATAGGCGAATTTAACGTTCCCAGAACGATTCTTATATCGTCAAGTAATTTTAGAACCTTAGAATGAAAATATTTATAAATAATATTAAAAATAACGAGAGGGGATCGCTTAATAAGTTCGTCACATTGTTGCAAAAATGAAGAAAGATGATCTTCCTCGCAAAAACCGGTTCATTGTTAATGAGAGTTCCGCAAGGTTTCCGAGCTATGGCGGAACTACGAGATAAGCAAGCAGACGTTTTACCGCGGGAAGCGCAAATACGGCGGGATGAGTGTCTCCGAAGCCATGCGGTTGAAAGCCTTTGAGGAAGAGAACAGAAGCTTGAGAATAGTAAAATTAGCGAGGGACGCTACTTGCCGTTGTATAAATTGTGAGAGGAAGGCCAAAATAATTAGTAACCCCACGGAAACCATTTAATCTTATGACTTCATGATCAATTCCCCCAAAGTATATTAAACCATCTCGATCTTCATGCCTTATCAAGAAAAAAAGCAAAATAAATATTTTGCCAACTTTACTGGTACCCAGGACTTATTATTCATCATATTTATTGTTCTACTTTCAGTAATTCTTTATATACGTGGACTAGGCTTTTATAGCGATGATTGGGAATTCCTGAGCTACTTTTCTATATCTGATGATAAATCTATATCAGGACTTTTCCGGGCAGTATTTTCTGATTGGAACCAAATGAGACCCGTTAGCATGTTATACTTATCAGTGCTATATAAACTTTTTGGCACCAACCCTCTAGGCTATCATCTATTCAACAGTGCGGTACTGACAACATGCATCATATTATTGTACGCATGTACGAGGGAACTTGGCCAGGATCGTGTTATCGCACTTTCAATAACCCTTATTTATGCCCTATCACCTGATTATTCGACTGATCGTTTCTGGTATATCGCTGCACCAATTGTACTAAGCATGACGTTTTATTTCCTGAGTCTATATTCAGATTTGAAAGCTATAAAATCCAATATGGGCGGGCTTCTGAGTTGGAAGTCTATTAGCATTATAAGTATTATTGGTAGTACGCTTTCCTACGAGGTAGCTTTGCCCCTCTTTTTTCTTAACCCTATATTGGTTTCGTTAAATAGGAAAGAAATTTTTGCTCGAAATCAGAATAAAACAAATGCTCGAATAAAGCTTGCTTTTATATTGGGTGTTAACCTATTTGTTCTTATTCTAATAATAATTTATAAAGCTACTACTACTGTCAGAACGGAGTTTATGAGTATTTACGAGCAACTTCATTGGTTTACTTCTCTCATGATGGATTCGGTGAGAGTCAATTATATCCTCTACGGTATTCAACTTCCGTTAGTAGTTTCTAAAATCGTGCGCAATTACTTTGACTTAACAATATTCTTCATCACAATACTAATTGCACTACTAATATTTTTTTATATATTCAGTGCATCGGAAACATTCACTGCTGAACCCCCTAAGAAAAACTACTTTCTTAGGTTGACTTTCTTGGGAATCTTAATATTTCTTTTTGGCTATGCTATTTTTCTGACAAATCAGAATGCAGCAATCGCTTCCACCGGAATAAATAATCGCATCGCTATAGCGGGCGCGGCCGGAGTCGCAATATCATTTGTAGGAATAATTGGCCTTGTTGGCACTTTTTTTCGGTCAGAGCATGGATTGAGGGTAATTCTTTCACTACTAGTAGCTTTTATTTGCGCCAGCGGATTTCTTATAAACAACACCATTGCATCATTTTGGTCAATAGCCTATTTGAAGGAAAAGGGGATATTAGCAAATATTAGGGAAACTTTCCCCACACTTCCAAAGGGCAGTATTTTTTTTTTGGATGGGGTTTGTCCATATGCCGGACCCGCCATAGTATTTGAATCGCACTATGATTTGGCCGGCGCATTGAGAATGATATATAAAGATTATAGTCTGAGAGCAGACGTTGTAAAGCCCGATTTAAAAATAACCGATGGGGGTCTTATTACATCGATGTATGGATTCAACTTCAAATATCCATATGAGAAGATGGTCATTTATAACTACGAAAGTAAGAATATTTATAAATTAAATAACGTTGAAGACGCGATGTCTTATTTCCAAAATGCAGTTCCTAGCAACAGCAGTAGTTGCCCTTTAGGATATGAAGGGCATGGGGTTACAATTTTCTAGATAAGTTACAAAAAGGTCCCCGTAGAATTTATAAAATCATTTTTCTCGATATTCGTTTTCGATCTAACTTTCATAATGTTTAAAATATTTATAGCGTTTAGCAAATTTCATTCAACAGGTAACATTAAATGAGTGGGCACTGAGTTATCGGCTTATTTTACAAATTTTTCTGGTAAATCAAGAATTCTAATCAATGTAGAGAAACTCATTATCTAATTTTCTGATGAACCGTACCAGTACTTTTACAGCTGCTAATATGATAAATTCATTGTCCTGTAAATTTGATCTCACTTGGCACTTGGTTAAGCGTGATTTTACTCTCCAATACAAACGTTCAGTCTTGGGCATCCTATGGTCCGTCTTGCTTCCGCTATCGCAGCTGATAGTCTTAATTTTTATTTTTCAAAAAGTTATTCCGCTTAATATAGATGCCTATCCAGTCTTTCTTTTTTGTGCTTTACTCCCATGGAGCTGGTTTAGCAATTGCATAAACTCAGCCGGAGGTCTATTTATTAATAATCGTGATTTGATTAAGAAACCAAATTTTAAACCATTGGTTCTTGTGATTGTTAATACTTTATCGAATCTTTTGCTGTACCTTGTAGCTCTCCCTATTTTGTTCTTACTGATGTTACTTTTCAAAATACCTATCACTGCATCCATATTAATTCTGCCATTACTCCTTATTATACAAGGCTTCTTGATTTTTGGCCTAAGCCTTATCATTGCAACTTTAAATTCCTTTTATAGCGACGTCCAACATATCGTAAGTGTATTATTAATGATGCTTTTTTTTCTGACCCCGGTTTTTTACGGCTACGAATCTATTGGTGAAAGTTATAGAATCATTTACTTCCTTAATCCAATGGCAACTTTGATACAAGATTATAGACTTATATTATTTCACGGTAATGTTCCAGGATTGGGTTCTATAGTTTTTGCTAGTGTATCAAGCATCGTTGCTTGCTTAATCGGATATATTGTCTACATTAGCCAAATCCACGACGTAGTCGATATTATTTAGTCTATGTAAAAGTTCAAGCAGACATGCATCATCATTGTGCTATTAAATCAGGGATCTAAGTAATGTCTACTGTTTTACAAGTTGAGTCGGTATCAAAAAAATTTGAGATCCAACGTAATCGACCTATGACTTTGAAAGAATCGATAATTAGACGCCTCAATGGCAAGCGTGAACCAGTAAGCACAATTTGGGCACTCCGCGATG
The DNA here is from genome assembly GCA_049682815.1 of Thermodesulfobacteriota bacterium. Taxonomy (GTDB): domain Bacteria; phylum Desulfobacterota_D; class UBA1144; order Nemesobacterales; family CSP1-2; genus DASWID01. Next base: position 76,228 of record JBAUII010000143.1, read on the forward strand.
TAAGTTTTTCAATTGAACATGGCGACGCACTTGGCATTATCGGACACAATGGAGCTGGTAAAAGTACCTTACTTCGATTATTATGTGGACTTGGAAGACCCACGTCTGGAACTATTCACCGTATAGGAAGAGTCAGCGGATTGTTAGAACTCGGAGCCGGCTTTCATCCCGATCTGACAGGACGAGAAAATATAATGACAGGTGGATTGTTAAATGGACTCACTAAACAAGGAGTCTTAACACGTGAAGATGAAATAATTTCCTTTTCAGAATTAGAGGAATTTATTGATCAACCCGTTCGTACTTACTCCACCGGAATGTATTTAAGGCTTGCCTTTTCGACAGCTATGAATTTTGACCCAGATGTTCTGATAATCGATGAGGTCTTAGCTGTTGGTGATACAAGCTTTCAAAAAAAATGCTTCGAAAAGTTATCTTCATTTCGTAATGAAGGAAAGACCTTAATAGTCACATCACATGACATCAACCAAATTCAAAGATTATGTGATGAGGTCCTAGTACTGGAGGACGGTAAATTAGTAACCCAGTGTGAGCCTGACCTAGCAATACCCTTTTATAATGACTTAATGCGGAAACGAACTGAAAGGCGTTCTGCTCAATTGTATGGCGACGATGAAAAGCCTAACCTGACGACTGAAAAGGGCGTTCGCATGGGGACTCAGGAAGCAACCATTAGTTCCTTTCAGGTTTATGACGTAAACGGTAAATCGACTAATCATCTCCACAGCGGTGAAAGTCTAACGATTGAGATAAAATACAAACTGTTGAAGCCTGTAACCGACATGGCCCTCATGCTAGGAATATATAACGATATTCACGTTAAGTGCTTTGAAACACATTTTCCTTCAATCGTTGATGCATTTGGTCAATTGGATGAACGATGCACCATCTTCTGCCGCCTTCCCAATCTTCCGTTAATCGAGGGCCACTACTATTTGAATGTCGGACTATATCCAACGAACTGGGAACATGTTTATGACTATCACTGGCAAATGCATCCATTCTATATAACGAGCGGAGACCAGAAGAATATGTCTAACGTAACCGGAGTAATATCAATAGCACCAGAGTGGTCTGTAAGAAATTCCGAGTAAGTAGATCTCCAAGTCATGACACGATAAAAGGAGCGACAGCAATGCCAACAGCGGTAATTGATAAGGAACTCGACAAAATCCCAGCAGAGATAACAGTGTCGCAGCACTATGATAATGCCCTCATGTTAATCCGTCTGAGAGGCATGCCAGTTGGTCAGGTGTTACTACCTGCATCTAATGGCAGGATCGATTGTCATTTAGGTATTCGTAATTTGCTGATCGAAAATCCACAATGGGATTTCTGGGACAACTGGCTCAAAAATTATCTCAATTACGAAGAAATGCCGGAAATGGCAGAACCGCCCAAAGCTACGGTTGCTGTTTGCACTCGTAATCGTCCAAAGGATCTAAAGGTATGTCTCGACGGACTACTCAGTCTTCCGGATGATGGACAGGAGATATTGGTCGTTGATAATTGTCCCTCTAACAACGATACTAAAAACTTGGTTGGATCCTACCCGGAAGTGCGATATGTCAGAGAAGATAAGAAGGGTCTTAACAATGCACGTAATCGAGCGCTACTAGAGGCGAAAAACGAAATTGTAGCGTTCATTGACGATGATGCCACTCCTGACAAGAATTGGCTACGGTCTATGGTCAGAGACTTTGACACTCCCCTCGTCATGGGCGTAACTGGCCTGACCCTCCCATTAGAACTCGAAACGGAGGCTCAAGAGATATTTGAACGATTAACTCCATTTAGTCGCGGATTCATGAGAGTCGTCTACGATAGTGCCAAGATTGATCCTGTGGATTGCGGTCGATTAGGATCCGGGGTAAATATGGCATTTCGGAAGAAAGTGCTTGAATGCGTTGGGCGATTCGACGAATCGCTTGAGACTGGATCGCCTGGACGCTCTGCGGGTGATATAGATTTCTTTTCACGAATACTTGCAAAAGGGTACCGGATAGTCTATGACCCATCAGCTTTGAACTGGCATCGTCACAGAGGAGAGTGGGAAGATTTACGTAGACAATTATACGACTATGGTGTTGGAATTTTCGCATATTATACCAAAAGTCTGTTATTCGAACACTCGATCTCAACAACCCAGGTTGCTCGGCGATGGGTGCATTCACAACTTCAACAGTTAGTAAGGAGCATTTTGAGGCAACCACCTAAAATCCCTCTTGATCTATTGCTAATCCGACTCTTCGGATGTGCGGTGGGACCATGGGCTTATCTCTATTCCGTGTGTCGACAAAGATCGAACAATAAGCTTAGATGACAACCAGCAAGAAAGAGATTAGCGTAATAATACCGACTTATAATCGGTGCGAATCGGTCTGCAGAACCGTAGAAGCACTTAAGGAACAGACATATTCACCAGGCATTACAGAGGTGATTATTGTAGCGGATGGGTGCACCGACAACACCGTCGACATTATGAGCAAATATCGTACTGCTTTCACGCTCAAAATCGTAGAACAAGCTAACCAGGGATTGGCGGCAGCGCGGAATAAGGGGGCAACTGAGGCAGAAGGCACTCTATTGGTATTTCTCGATGATGATGTTGTCCCCACTCCCAACCTGTTAGAGGCCCACTTCAAAGCGCACCAAAAAAATAATGTCGATTTGGTTATTGGGTACTATCCCCCGGTTCTTACGAATTATTCAGACTACTTTGAGATGGGTGTTTGGGCCGCTTGGGAAAATATATTTTATCCCTTACGCTTCCCTGGACATCGTTTTAACTATAACGACGTGAGCTTTGGCAACTCATCAATTCGATCTGAATTCTTTAAACAAACGGGCGGATTTAATCCCGAGTTTAGAACCTATGGCAGAGAGGACTGGGAGTACGGAATAAGGTTAATTAAGGCCGAAGCAAGATTTTTATTTACGTCTCAGGCAGTGGCTATACATTACCCAACTGTTGAACCATTGCGTTCACTCGGGCATAAGAGATACGAAGGTAAAGCAGATATAAGGCTTGGACGTTCGTATCCAGAGCTAAAACGAATCTTACCCGTAAGCAATCTCACTAAAACTGGATTCTTTGACTCAGTCATTTTTTCAATCGCGCAAAAATTCCCGTCGACTGTCGATATATTTACCAGTGTTATGATGCGAGTTCTCAAGATTTTGGAACTACTTAAGCTAAGGCTACAATGGAGAATCCTCTGGGAATATCTGAGCGATCTTTGGTATTGTAGAGGAGTGCTAGAGGAATTCGGGTCTAAGGAAGGCCTGATGAAATATTTGGAAGAATCACTTCCCCTTTCGGATATCGAGGAAAATATAATCGAGATAGATCTTTCGAAAGGTATTAAAGAAGCAGAAAATCAAATAGATGCTCAGAAATCCTCAGGCGTAAATATTAAATTTAGCAGACATCTTGTTGGATTTATACCTCCAAAGCCAGGCGCGGAAAAACTCCGCGGAAAACATCTTCGAAATATCCTTGTAAATAATCTAGCGATTTCGTACCTGGAGGCACTTGCAATAGAAGGAGTAATTAATCGCGCCATGAACTCAATGAATATTCCATATCCTGATAATTTCGACGTAGAGGCTTGGATTGATGAATTGCGTGGCCAAAAGTTTTGGATGGACCTAAACTGGGGATACGCAAATATCTGGAAATGGCTGTCCAACAAATCAAAGGCCTTTTGGAGACGAAACGCAAAAATAAAAGAAAAAGATATGAAAAAGAATTGGGCAGAAGATCGACTTTTTTACTTCGAAAGGCTTTCTAGCAAATATGATTTTGAAATAAGAGAAAACGAGAAGACCATCTCCGAACTAGCTAGCAACATCTCAACGCTCCGGAAAGTATCTTAGAATCGGCCAAAGAAAGAATAATTCAGATTTTTCACCATGTGGTTCAACCCCTATAAAGAAAAAGGTTTTAATAAAATTATAAGAATTTATATTAGAAAAAAAGCTTTACTCGAGTTTGTTCCAGAATACGTCAGAAAAGTTATTTCCGACTCGTTCATTAACACGTTAATTCTATGGGTAACTTTGAAGATGGTATCGGGGATTTATGGACCGGAATCCTTTACCGACATAGTCCTTATCGCAGCATTCTATTCAGTCATCACTTCTATAGCAAGACCAGTTTTCTTGATGATATTCGCACCACTAATCCTCTTCTCGCTGGGGTCGTTCATAATGATAATAAATATTCTCATGCTATATCTCACTGCATGGTCTACTGATTTTTTCAATTTGCATTTTCACATCAGCTCTATTTATTCGGCCACAGTTGGTGGCGTCTTAATAAGTCTCTTTCACTATGTCTTTAAGAGGTTAAGAGACACGGTTGATTCCCACATCACAGACATCGGAGATCGTGATTGGATCATGGAACTTGAATGGGGACACTCTCATTTCACGAGAGAGGGTGGGAAATACGAAGCGATCGCAAACGAACGAGAATCGGTTGTCCAAAAACAAAAAGCCCAGATAAAGAACTTAAAACGAGAACTTGCCATTATAGAGAAAAAAGATCAAGACTAAACGATACTAAAGTGCATTAGCTTAAGGGTATCAGACTCTGATGGATTCCACAGGCGTCATATGTTCGGATTATTTATTAAACTATTCATTGGGAAAGTTAGTATTTTAATTCTCTCTTACTTATGATTGACCCAAAAAAGCCCGATTTTTCTAACACCCCGGTCTCTTCAACACGTCCGAACTTCGGCTATGAACCTTTCTGCCTAAACGCGACTCCCTACGTGACTATCATAACGCCCTACTATAACACGGGACCAATATTCGATGAAACGGCTCGTTCTGTACTTCGGCAGTCATTTCAGCAATGGGAATGGTTAATCATAAATGACGGGTCGAGTGACCCGGCAGGTCTAGCTACGCTCGAATATTATAGAAACCTGGATAGTCGAATCAGGATAATTGATCAGGAAAGAAACCAAGGTCTCAGCGCCGCACGTAACACGGGCTTCAGAGCTTCACATTGCAGCTACATTGTACAACTAGATAGCGATGATATGTTAGAACCAACAGCAATAGAGAAGTGGTTGTGGTTTCTTGAATCATATCCCGACTTCTCTTTCTGCAAAGGCTACTCCGTGGGTTTTGGTGCCCAGGAATATCTTTGGGAGAAAGGATTTCACAACGGAAGGGAGTTTCTTATTGATAACCTGGTCGATCCTACAAGTATTATCCGCAAGCAGGTACACTCCACAGTCAAGGGATATGACGAGTCGCTGCGTGAGGGACTCGAGGATTGGGACTTCTGGCTTCACTGTGCTAGCTTGGGATACTGGGGAGGCAACATACCTGAATATCTAGACTGGTACCGGCGCAGACAAAGTCACGAAGACAGATGGTCAAATTGGGATAATGGTAAAAGACAACGGGACTTCCGTAAGAAACTGCGAGAGAGGTACACTAGGCTATGGAACGGATTCTTTCCGAATATTCAGCCTAATAGGGATGAGATTGGACCCATATCAGATGATTTACCTTGCGAGAATCTTCTCAAAAAAAATAAGCAGAGAATCCTCATGATCCTGCCCTGGCTGACTGTAGGAGGAGCCGATAAATTCAATCTAGATCTACTACAACAACTAAACCGCGGAAATTACGAAATAACTATTGTTACAACACTCCGTGGCGACCATTCGTGGTTACCTTATTTCGGTTCTTATACGCCGGATATCTTCATACTCGACCACTTCTTAAGACTAAAAGATTATCCAAGATTTTTAAGATACTTGATTCATTCCAGACAGATTGACCTGGTGATGATTTCACACAGCGAACTTGGCTATCAGTTATTACCGTACCTCCGCGCCCATTTCCCGGCTGTAACATTTGTGGATTTTTGCCATGTCGAAGAAATGTACTGGAAAAATGGCGGATACCCACAAATGAGCGTGCAGTATCAGGAGTTATTTGATTTAAACATAGTCTCTTCCGAATACTTGAAGACATGGATGATCACCCGCGGTTCAAACCAGGAAAAAATCTCATTATGTTACACCAACATCGATGTTGAAAAATGGCACCCTTCCACTGAACTACGTTCGAAGTTGAGGAAAGAATTAGCAATTGATGAAAAAACCCCGATAATATTATACTCTGCTCGCATTTGTTCGCAGAAGCAGCCTCGAGTTTTCGCCAATTCTCTCATCAAGCTTAGGGAAAGAACTCAGGACTTCATTGCAGTGGTTGCCGGGGACGGGCCTGATTTAAAACGCTTGCAAAGTTATGTTATCGGAAAAAAATTAACCAAAAGGGTATTTTTTACAGGAGCCGTCTCCAACCAGCGGGTGCGGGAATTGATGGCTGCATCGGATATTTTTTTCTTACCCTCCAAGTGGGAGGGTATATCCCTATCAATATATGAAGCCATGGCTTCTGGATTACCTGTCATCGGAGCCGACGTAGGCGGTCAGAAGGAATTGCTGACTCCCGAATGTGGTGTCCTCTTACCACCCAGCGACGAAGAAACCGAAGCCACTGAATATTCCGAACTCCTGTACGGGTTGATACTTGATCCAAATTCTCGCAAGAATTTAGGTAATGCGGGCAGACAGCGCGTGGTCAATTCCTTCCGCTTAGATCAAATGGGGGATAGAATGGCTTCCCTAATTGAAGAGGCAATAAAATCACACAAGGCGAAGCATTTCTCCGACATGAGCATAAACCTCGGACGAGCACTGGCATCTCAGGCGATTGAAATTACACAGATTTCTCAGAAGGCAACCGAATTATCGTTAGGAAATGAGGCTTTAGATGTAAGGTTAAGGGTCTTCCTATTAATCAAAAAGATCTCTGAACCATTCTTCCTCTGGGGGGTTGACAGAGGGTGGACCTGGCTATTCCCACTGTCGGAAAGGGTAAAACGCGTTTTATTACCTAGCTCTAAGCCTTAAAATTTTATTAAGCGTTTTTTCATTATTTTCCCTATTTACAGATTATTTTTGAAGATCCGCTTAAAAAACAAACACTACTTTATCTTATAAAATGATTCAGTCTAAAATAAAAATAGGGCATCAAAGTAATTTAATTTTATTGATTCTCTTGGTGGTGATATCTATATTAGTCACGTATTTATATGTTAGTAATGAACGTTTATTCTATTTTTGGGATTATGCTTCGTATCAAGATCATGCCATCTCAAAATCAATTTATTTTCGCAACTTATCAAAAACCTCGGTGCAAGATTTCATTCGAGCAATCAAAGATATCTGGGTGTCGACTGGTTATGATTACAGCGACATATATACACTTCTTATCACTCCTTTCATAATATTGAAAGGTGATTCCCGGATTGTTTATATCTCGGCTCTGGCAGTTTTATACTTGATCCCTTTCCTGCTCATTATGGGAGCACTATCAGCTAAGCTAATCCTCGATAGAGGCCGACACGTATTTTGGTCGGCAACTTTTCTTAGCCTCTTCATGCCAGCATTATGGATCCCTACACTATATGGCTATCCGGATATCGGAGCCGCCGCATTATTTGCTCTGGCACTTCTCCTTTATGTTTCAGACCCAAAACTAAGTCATTGGTGGCAAATTATTTTAATTGGATTATTTATTTCCTTGTCGATCCTTTTTAGACGCCATTATGCCTATGATGCCATTTCATTCTTTGTGACTATCTCATTAATTACAATATTTTTATTTATCAAAGGGCTAATATACGAACCCAACAAAACTTCCCATGAATTCTCAAAGTACATTCTCCGAATTGGATTTACAGTATTCGTCACTGTGCTAGCTTTGGCAATAATTGGATGGCCTTTTATAAATAGAGTTCTCAATACGGATTTTCGCCAGATATACTCGTCTTGGTATGTTCCCTATAATACCGGTCTTTTTTATTATACATACTTCTATGGTTGGGGCATCGTAATCCTTGCCTTGTTAGGTTTTATTCTGGGAATTGTTACAAATGTTCTAAATCGGTTTATAGCACTGTTCTTTTGTATATTTACGGCCTATGCTCTCACCCAGTGGATATTCTTCGTTAAGCAACTTGGCATCCATTACACGTTACACTTTACCACATGGATAATTTTAGGATTGGTCGCCTTCTTGTGGACGGTGTGGATAAGACTCAAGGGAAAATCTCGAGCAATTGTCGTTTTAGCCCTCATAATTTTCCTCTCGATAAATGCCGCCTATGGACTAATGCCCTTTAATGAATACTTGGATAATCTTCCTGGGCCTGGAACCTTTGGAAATCACTTCCAGAAAGTTTTTTCAGCTAACTACCCACCTCAAAGACGCGACGATTATGGAGAAATAGTAAGATTAGTCGATTACATGCATGACGTAAGCGTCGCGAGTGACCCAATCTATGTTGTTGCATCATCGGGGATCATTAATGACGACATCTTGTGGCATGCAAACCGTTCCCTATATGAGGATGTTTTATCAGTATCCGCAGATGAATTCTGGGATAATAAGACGCTGGATATCTTGCATTGGATTCCATTTGCAGATTCAAAGCACCCCTACCCCTTGGAGCAATTGTTATACTCAGAATTTATTATTGTAGCAAATCCATTCCAGAAACATCTAGAAAGCAAAGAACACGACGTATTAAAGGTAGCATTTGAAATTTTCAGCGATAACTGGGAATTTGCCAAAGACTTCATTCAACTCCCCGAGGAATTTAATCTAAATGAAAATGTTGAAGTAAGGGTTTATAAGAGAATAAGACCAACTTCTCTACAAACAAGTATACACACATTAAAAAAAATGCAGGATTATGTTGGTGAAAGACCCGGAGGCCAGAGCAGTTGGATTATTCTAAGTGACGTCCCTGATAATCATGTCTTTAAAGCCCGAAACAACATCTACCATATAGAAACCATTAAAAATTACTTCAAAAAATCTAATCAAATTTCTCTTGTCTATTTAGATAATCGTCAAGGCAATGCAGTAGTTGCAGCCGATCTTCATTACCGGGATGAGCACTGCGCAGGGCTTGCAATTAGAGTATCTAATATTGATGAAAATGCGAAGGAATTACATTATTCAAAAACAATTCATAAACCTGATGATGAGGCCAAATTCGAGCTCAACCTAGAGACCAAAAGCCCAGGTTATCTTTTACTTGAAATATCGCCCTATCGTTATGAAAAAAAACCGAATTGCGATTGTTCATTTACAATTGACAACCTTAAGGTTTCATATAAAGACTCTTAAATTCGTAACACAAATATACAATCATAAATCAAGATGGAGGGAATGTTAAAAAATGCTTTACGCCTTTAAGGTCAAACTTCTTAAGAATAAAAGGATAAATTATATATGGAGATATTGGCATGCTCGCAGAGGAGTGGATGTTGGCGAGTATAAACATCTACCAGATTATGTTCGAAAATATGCACCCGGCAAAAGCTTCGCTGATATCGGATGTATGTGGGGAGTAAATGGAGAATACGCATTTATCGCGGAAGAGGCGGGTGCAACAACTGTGAAATGCGTCGACGTGTTTGGTCCAACCCCCGAATTTGAAGAAAAGAAAAAAGCACTTAATTCGAATCTTGAATTCATACTTGGTGATATTACTCAAACTGAAACTATAAAAAGAATTGGAAAAGTGGACGTAGTCTTATGCGCTGGAGTATTGTACCATCATCCAAGCCCGTTTGATGTCCTTGTATCATTAAGAAAGATTTGCTCGCAGACCCTAATACTGAGAACGTTCACAATTCCTGAAAATAAAGGGCTTCCCAATACAGCGGTTTTTTTTCCAATGCTGAAAAAGAATGATAGAAAGTTATGGAACTTACAGAGCCTAGGCGTTGGATGGCAAGAAGGGATCACAGATGAATTCAATCGTAATAAAGGTTACAGCAATTGGTTTTGGGGATTTACTCCGAGTTGTGTAATTTCATTGCTCGAGACAGTTGGATTTCACGTTGACCATCGTGCTACCGAGCCGTTCGCACAAAATATTATATGTAGTGTCGAATCAAAACCGTTTGAACATAGCTTGCCGACCGAAGAGGAAGCACGAAAAATGGGTGAGGAAATATCTGCGGCAGGTACAGCCCACCCAGCATGATCTTTTGATATTTTTGAATAATAGATTTGAAACTCAATTAAGATAATCTTACTCGGAGACTCATCTTAATGAGATTCCTAATTACATTTTTCTGTTAAATGTTCTAATGATTTTTCTGATAAAATAATTTGGATAAGGATCACATTAGTATATGGAAATTGTTTTAGTGACTGGATCGGCAGGACTGGTGGGCTCAGAATCAGTAACATTCTTTTGCAATCGAGGCTATACCGTCGTTGGAATTGATAATAATATGCGAAAGTTGTTTTTCGGCAATGAAGCCTCAACCGATTGGATTCGAGATAGACTCATAGAAGAATTTGGAATGAAATACGTACATCATGATGTTGACATCCGTGATGAAAAAATGATAGATAAAATATTCGACTCCTATGGAAAGGACATCTCTTTAGTAATCCATGCAGCTGCCCAACCCTCTCATGACTGGGCAGCCAAAGATCCATATACAGATTTTACAATCAACGCTAACGGAACCTTGACTTTATTGGAAGATACCCGCAAACACTGCCCGGAGGCCACTTTTATTTTTTGCTCCACGAATAAGGTTTACGGTGACAACCCTAATCTATTACCCTTAGTGGAGAAGGACACTCGCTGGGAAATTGAAGAAGAGCATCCATATTATCATGGAATTAATGAAACAATGAGCATTGATCATTGCAAACATTCTCTATTCGGTTCTTCAAAGGCTTCCGCAGATATTCTTGTTCAGGAATATGGTAGGTACTTTGGAATTAAAACAGCATGCTTCAGAGCTGGTTGCATAACAGGACCCAACCATTCTGGTGCAGAATTGCATGGTTTTCTCTCATACTTGATGAAATGTACGATGACCGGTAATCATTTCACGATTTATGGATACAAAGGTAAACAGGTTAGAGACAGTATACACAGCTATGATTTGCTAAATACCTTCTATCATTTTTATCAATCACCGCGCTCAGGTGAGGTATATAATATTGGAGGTGGTCGATTTAGTAATTGCTCGGTCTTGGAGGCTATCAAAATTTGCGAAGAAATCACAGGGAGGAAGCTAAATTGGAGTTACGAAGAATCCGGTCGAATTGGTGACCACATATGGTGGATCAGTGATATCAGCAAGTTCAAAAGTCACTATCCTGAATGGAATCTGACTTATTCTGTTATCGAGATCCTGAGAGAGATATATGGCATTAATTCGAAGCGATGGGTGTAAAGCTTGAGCGCGAAACCAGCCGTATCAGAAGGTAAGGATGATGATTTGTTTGAGATCCTCCGAATTCGCGAAGAATTCAGAGACCGGTATTGGTTAAAAAAAGACCCGATATATCAGGATAGGCTACTCTGGAGAGCCCAGACATTCAGACACATGGTTCATCTTCTCCCTGGCCAAAGCATTTTGGAGCTTGGTTGTGGGCAGGGACTTTTCACCCGACACCTACTTCAGGTTTCACGGGGAGAAAATCCTATCACAGCCGTAAATTTCAATAGCCACCCTCAATTTGCAGAGCGCTCATTAACAAACGTCAAGTTTTGCAAGTTATCTACTTTAAATGATCCTATATCAAACTCACAGTTTGATCACATAATCGCTATTGATCTTGTAGATAGACGCAATTGTAGGTGGTTGCTTGAGAAAGTCTATACGATGGTTAAACCCGGAGGGCACGCTGTATTTTATGAGAGTAATCCAAGAAACTTGATGCTTAAATTGCGGAATCTGTTTTCCCAAATCTCTAGAAAAGGAGATCCGAGACAATTACTAAGTGGTCTCGAATTGATAAAATTGTTCTCAAAGATCGGTTTCAAGGACTCGCTACTTCTTTACAACGATTTCGTATACCCTCCGTTAACAAGTTCATTGATATGGTTCTTACGAAACATGTCGATCCTATTAGAAAACACACCAGGAGTCAGAACCTTCGCAGGCTCAATTCTGATCCATGCTCAAAAGCCGTCTCTAGTAGCGGAGAAGCCGCATATATCCCTATTTCAGCATAGAAATTTGTATAAAGCAGTTTCAGTGGTTATACCCTGCCACAATGAAGAAGCTAACATTGAACCCTTAACTACCAAGCTGAAAAGCTATTTCGGTGATTACATTTATGAGATAATTCCTGTCGACGATAATAGTACTGACAGTACACGAGAAGTGATTAGAAGATTGGCTTCTGAGAACCCTATGATAAGACCTATTTTCCGTTCTTCGCCAAATGGTGTTGGTAGAGCAATTTCTGACGGCCTTCGTGCAGCACGGGGCGAATATGTCTTAACTTTGGATTGCGATTTTCAAGAAATTTTACCCGAAATTCGCGATCTTTTTGATGCCGCGGCTGAAGGATATGATGTGGTTATCGGGAGTCGATTTTCTCGACATAGCGTTTTGCTCAATTATCCCCTTCAAAAAATTATAGCTAATCGAGGATTTCACCTTTTCGCACAAATCTTGTTTCTGAAAGGTTTTAGAGACCTGACCAACAACCTAAAACTTATGCGTAAAGAAGTTGCACACAAACTTCAATTGACACAACCGGGTTTCGCAGTTAACGCGGAAACCGGACTTCAGCCATTACTGATGGGTTACAAAGTTAAAGAGGTACCGATATCTTGGATTAACCGCACTCGTGAAATGGGGGTGTCTTCATTTAGTCTGACAAAGGCGGCTGTCGGATATAGTCAGGTCTTAATAAAGCTTTGGTTTACAAGAGTCTTTCGTATCCGAGATTATCCATAATAGAAAAAATTAAATATATTTTTTCAAGCTTAGGGGTTAGAATGCCTTTTCATGCATAAGACTATGATTAATGTGACGAAACTCGTTAAATATATCCTATTAAGACAGCTACATGGAATAAGGAATGACCTACTTGGATTGAAAGACAAAAATATTAAATACCGGAGATTTCATTCGCAGTTCGGAGAAGACAAATATATTTATGAAAACATCGATTTGCCAGAACAAGGAGTGTTTGTTGATGTTGGATCCGGACACCCTACCTACCTCTCAAATACTTATTTTTCTGAAAAAAATGGTTGGACTGGAATTTGTATTGATGCTGATCCTCGGCAAGTCGAATCATCAACAAAGAAGAGAGCAATAGTTGTATGGGCTGCAATTTCTCCAGTGGAAGGACAGGTCGAGTTAGATCGGGCGTTCTCACCAACTTACTCAACCAGTTCTAGAAAATATAAATACAATAAATTGGTAAGGGTACAATTTAGAGATACTATCTTGGTACCCTCATACAGGCTTGAAACTTTATTAGAAAAATATAACATAGGCATATAGACATTTTAAACATAGACGTTGAAGGAACAGAGTTAGAGGTATGGAATTCATTCAGATATGAAAAGCATAAGCCAAAGATCGTTATTATTGAATACTACACTTTCGGATTATCAAACAACTCAGAAGAGATAAAAGATTTTTTTTCACGACTACTATATGAACTCGTTCATACTACTTGCTGAAATTTCATTTATCTTCATCAGAGCTTGTAAATAAACCACACATTTTTAACATCTCGTCACTCGTATTCCAAACACAAAAGGCACTCCAATTCTTTTTCAATGCAAATGATTAAAACCAAATATATCGATATCATCAATGTGTTTGCAATCATCTGCGTATGGCTTTTCATGATTTTCCTCGTCAACCCCGTAGGAGATTTTCCCCTGAACGATGACTGGTCTTACGGTCGAGCTGTAAAGTCAGTTATTGAACAGGGCGAATTCAAACCTTGTGGTTGGACTGCAACCAATCTAATAGCGCAGGTTTACTGGGGGGCTCTTTTTTGCTTTCCTTTCGGGTTTTCCTTCACAGCTCTCAGATTTTCAACCTTAACGTTAGGATTAATTGGTGTTTTGTCGACATATGGTCTTCTCAGACTTTTAAACACCCACCCCAAATATTCCTTTTTAGGAGCATTACTTGTTGCTTTAAATCCAATATATTTTGAACTTTCAAATACTTTTATGAATGATGTCCCCTTTTTTGCTTTCGGTGCTTTATCTTTGTTTTTTTTATTTAAAGGACTTAAACATGACTCCAAAATTGATATCGTAGTTGGACTGTTGTTAGCATATATATCAATACTCTGCCGTCAAACTGGATTAGCATTACCTTTAGCTTTCGGATTTGCATACATCGCAAAAAAGGGATTAAAAATAAAAAGCTCTATAATTGGATTCCTGCCAGCTCTACTAGGTTTCGGACTTCAATTCTCATACCAAAATTGGTTGCAGATTACAGAAAGGCTGCCAGTACATTTCAATAATCAGCTAAATACATTATATCAGGAGATTTCAAAAGGTCTTTATAATATAATTTCAAATTATGCTTCGATATTACTATTTTCAATAATTTACCTTGGACTGTTTATACTTCCTTTTTTGATTTTACTTTACGTCAGAAAATTTAAGGAATTTAACTCGAGAACCCGAATTGTAATCGCTTTAGCTTCATTATCTTTTGTCCTTTTAATGATGAAAATACTTATTTCAAAGCAAATATTGATGCCATTCGTAAGAAACATTCTATATGATTTTGGGCTCGGTCCTGTAATCATGAAAAATACCGGGATACCAAGAGCTCCAAATGAATTGTGGATCTTGATTACAGCTACTGGTTTAATTGGTGGAGTTATTTTAACTCAATGCATATTACTCATTCTAAGGAAGAGCTTTCGTGATCTTAAGAATAATAAAACTTTAAATGAAAGTTGGGTTGAAATATTCATAATCTCGAATGTTGTTGCCTATTTTTTCCCACTTGGCTTTCTTGGATTAGGTCATTTCGGCTTTTATGATCGTTACTTAATATTCTTGCTGCCTTTGTTGTTAATGACTGTTGCTGTCGCTACAAACGCCGTAAACAAAAGGATTGTCGGATATAAGCAATTTTCATTTTCATTCATTTTCATCTTACTCTACGGGCTCTTTTCGATTGGGGCAACACACGATTATTTATCGTGGAATCGAGCCCGCTGGGGCGCCTTAAATCATCTGATCAACCATGAAAACATAACGCCTAAAAGAATAGATGGCGGATTTGAATTCAACGCCTGGTACCTGTATGATCCCAATTATATGTTTGAAAGCAATAAGAGCTGGTATTGGGTTGATAGAGATGATTATGTTGTATCATTTAAATCCCTTCCCGGATATAGGGAGATCGGGAGTTACCCCTTTAGGATGTGGATGCCCTATCGAATAGCAAATATTTTAGTATTGAAAAAAATATCTGTCAATCAGCAATAAAGATGATTAGCAGTATCATATATTCAATAATTTTTCAGATTCTCATATAGTGAATACTTTATCCATGGATCCAGATTCCAAACCAACCATCGCTATACTCCCCTGGGGAAACATTTTGGAAGATTATTTAAAACAAGTTGGACTTTCCGTTGAGTCTTTCTGCAACGATGGGTTGCACGGCTGGTTATTAGGTTATTTAGAGGCATTGCGATTTGCCGGAATTAAATCAGTTTTATTCTTCTTTTCGAAAAATGTCGATAAACCAAGACGTTATTTGCACAAATCTACTGATTCAAAAATAATTTTGCTACCGGCGCTAAAAATATATCGCTATATAAATAGCCATATGATAAACCCTTACGGCTGGACAATTAATGAAACCTTTGGCGAAGTTAATGGGTACAGATACTATCTGTTTTCAATCCTTAAAGATATTGCTCCGTACCTAACTACACCGCTTAGATATCTGGCTCGCGAAATTCGGCGTGAGAGATCTAGTGTAATCCTATGTCAAGAATATGAGTATGCGCGATTTGATTTTTGTGTTCTGCTCAGTCTGTTTCTGCGGATGCCGGTCTTCGCTACATTCCAAGGTGGTAATTTCCAAATGAGTCGCCTTGAAAGAGTAATACGACCATTTACTATCAGTGCTTGCTCAGGCTTAATAGTCCCGACCAAAAGCGAACAAAGTAGATTGATCAAATCCTACGAAATACCGTCGGCAAAGTTGTCACGAATTTTCAACCCAATCGATACTGGGACTTGGTATGCTGAAGATAAAAGAATGGCGAGAACCGAATTAATGATTCCTATTGAGGCTAAAGTTGTAGCTTGGCACGGACGGATTGATTTACACAACAAAGGCCTCGATATACTTATGCAGGCTTGGAAACGAATTTGCTTTCAACACGCAAACAAGGAACTACGATTACTTCTGATCGGAACGGGCAACGACTCTTATAAACTACAAGAGCAAATTAATAGAATGAATTTAAAAGGAGTAATGTGGAAAAATGAATTCATAGTCAATCGTGATACATTACGTAAGTATCTTAACGCATCAGATATTTATGTATTTCCTTCGCGTCATGAAGGTTTCCCTGTTGCACCGCTTGAGGCGATGGCATGTGGATTACCTATTGTCGCAGCTAATGCAGGTGGAATATTAGACATACTTGAAGGAGGCGAGTCCTCTGGGGGTACTGTTGTGCCAAAAGAGGATCCAATTTCATTGGCAGCCCAAATGTCTCGCCTTCTGGATGATGAATCGCTAAGAACTGAGCTTGCTAAGAAGGCAAGGCATCGAATAGAAAGTTGTTTTTCTTTAGAAGTAATCGGACGGCAGCTTCGTTATTTCCTATTTAATAAAAACCACACAGAATAATCTACTCTCCTATTGTTTGTATAACCTTTATTATTTACACATAATATGTAGCCATTTCCGATAGCTAGGACACTTACAATTGCAGACTTTCGTTTATCATTTTGTAAAAACTCTCAGCCATGAAACGATTGATAACATTTTGGCTACATTCTTTGGTGTTACTCCCTGGAAGATAATCGATTGATCTTAATATCCATCTGTTGTCTAAGTTGATATTATTTATTCACTTGAATGAAATGGATTCAAATTCTTAACAATGCTGGTCTAGACAAGGTCTTATACTTTCAAGCAGTCCACTTTCTTCATTTACGATGGATTTTCCACAGCGTATGATGTATATAAGGTTGTCTCGGCTAGCGCATTTAATTTTTTGGAGCATGATTCATGCTATATGAGTCAGCCATCAAATAATTTTTTTTGGGATTACATTTGAAATGTTGGATAATATACTTTTTTTTTATTGTTTATTCTATGATTATAACCTTGCTCTTTATTCAGTTCGTAATAAAGGATAGTAATGAATCAAATGAGTCGTAACGCTTATATGCTATGCTCTTTCTCTCACCCCAGGAAATTCTCTAAATACCACCTGCGCACTTTTACTCTTCAATACTCTCACTATCTCTCCAGGAGAATACTTAGGGCCTGCCCTACGAAATATATGGACATGATCCTCCATAACTGCCGCCCTCTCTGTATCAAACCCATATACCTTTGCAACTTCTCTAAACACTTCCTCTACCCTCTTAGATATATCGTCTCTCAAAATCATCTTTCTGTACTTAGGTATTCCTACAAAATGATATTTAAGATCATATTCAGCATGACACGTTCTCTTTACTTGGCTCATACCCAGATTCTAAACTCTCTATTGCCCAAAGGGCAAACCTGTTTTCATCCCCGTGGTTTCACCTCGGGGTATTCAACAGGTAATTTAATAGATAAAAGTTAAAAATATCCTCAATGAAGAATTTTATTTTCATACACATACCCAAGACCGGGGGCACAGCAATATGCCACGCTTTGGGCATAGACGAGGTAGGACATTTTAAA
Organism: Thermodesulfobacteriota bacterium; assembly: GCA_049682815.1. GTDB lineage: Bacteria > Desulfobacterota_D > UBA1144 > Nemesobacterales > CSP1-2 > DASWID01. The sequence goes on from JBAUII010000143.1 coordinate 94,044, forward strand.
ATTGATTATCTTAAAAGTATTTATACTGAAAGATGGGACAAAGCTTTTAAATTCGCAGTAGTTCGCAATCCATGGGATAGATTTGTTTCAAACTATGAATACTCTCGAATGTTAGTTAACTATTGGCACAACAACATCGACCCCAGTAAAGCAGTCTATGGTAGCCACAGTGATTATGAGATTGTAAAAGACATGACCTTTGAAGAGTACGTAGATGCAGTTTATCATGGAAAACATAATCTTATAGCCACAGGACTTCATCATCAGCATCAGTATATTTGTCAAAGTGATAAAATAGAAATTGACTATGTCTGCCGTTTTGAAAGGCTACAAAGCGACTTTGACGTGGTCTGCAAATTAATTGGAAGAGATAAAGTGATATTACCAAAAGTAAATGTCAGTGAAAGAGAAAAGGCACATTATCGAGATTACTACAATAAGAAGACGAAAAACATGATAGGAGAATTTTATAGGAGAGATGTAGAATTGTTCCATTACTCATTTGATAATAAGAATTTATTTAAAAATGTTTTGAAGTTCTTTTTTAAATAGTGTGAACTAAAGGAATAAGGTGGATAAATGAATTTATACTTGATCGTCATAACATTCGTAATTACCTTAGTGCAGCAGATATATATGTTTTTCCTTCTCGAGATGAAGGTTCCCCTCTTGCGCCGCTCGAGGCAATGGCCTGTGGCCTTCCAGCAATAGCATTTCAAAAAGATGAATCTCAGCAAATCATCACGACAAGTACTTGGCCAAAAGTTATGTCGATTAACACAATTTTCTTTAACTCAGCATAAAAGTTAAGAATGAAAAGATACAAATATTTCTATCTCGTTCTAACGCTAGGATTTGTATTTAGGGTCTTCTTGACTCCTTACGGAACCTACAGGGGGGACATGAAAACTTGGCTGAAATGGGCAAACGGTGTTTATGAGGTCGGATTTAACCAGTTTTACGCCACGTATCCCTGCGATTATTTGCCTGGATACATATATGTATTATGGCTACTTCAAAAGATCCACATATCGTTACCTAGTCTTCCCGAAAAAACTCTTTTTAAACTTCCTGCTAATATCGCAGACTTGGGAATCGCTCTGGTAATTTTTTATTCACTTTTGAAAATCACTAATCATAGAAAAGCTGCTCTTTCGTCCTTGGCATTTTTCTTCAATCCTGCCTCAATTGCAAATTCAACATTATGGGGCCAAGTTGACTCCGTCAATGTGCTTCCTCTTCTCATAGCCATATCAATAGGACTAAGGGGTTTTTTCACCGCTTCAGTAACATTTGCAATCATTGGTTTAATGATAAAACCCCTCAGTATTGTTATATTCCCCATTATCGGATTTTTAATCTTACGAGATATATTTAGGCGAAGAGGAGAAAACAACATTGAGGTTAAGAGATTGTTCTTGGGCATAAAGATTTTAGCGGCATCGGTTATTACTATGTACGTCTTTACAATACCATATATTGGGGACGATTTTGAATTAGCTTTAAAATTGGACACGCTTGTAAGACCTATTCACTTCATTTACGCTAGATTCATTGAGTCATATAATAGTTACCCCATCACGTCAGCAAATGCATTTAATTTTTGGGGCTTGATCCATGGCATGTGGGTTAGTGATCAAACAAAATTCCTAAACCTCACATATCAAAGCTGGGGGACTATAATTTTCACGTTGATATATGCCTTAATACTAATTTCGTTAGTTAGGCACGAAATAATTAACAAGGACAATGATCTGAAAGATGTCAGTTACTTAACGTTTCAATCTGCAACCTTAATCTTCTTTGCACTGTTTCTCTTCGTTACACGCGCACACGAGAGACACTTACTCCCTGCAATTGTATTTTTTACTATGTTGCTTTTCCACTCCAGATTAAACTGGGTCCTTTATGCCACGGTGTCAGTATGCTATGTTATCAATATGTACTATGCACATATTATGAGAATACCTATAGAGTCTTTCCCATTTAAATACGTTACAAAATTAATGATTAAACCCCTCATACCACTTATAGTGATCACACTTATTTCTGTCTTTGTGATCGTAATTGTTGACTTTACGTTAGAAGTAATTGAGAATAGAAGAAACAAAATGTACAAAATAGATATTAAACAACATGTGAAAAACTGATTAATGCATTTTCGACATAAATTCGTCTTTATCTGTATTTATATACAGAAATAAAAATCCCTACGGAACGTCAAAGGGAATTCGGTTGTTGAACCAGGATTGAGTTAGCCTACAAACCTAAAATTAAAGAGCAAAGCCAACTTACGAATTAAAACACTCAAGAATCATCCACCCATTTAAGGTTATGAGAACTTTCGCTCCGCGAGTTAGTATATCTATTTTTTTAATCCTAATCTTGGCTGCGATACTCAGGATCAACAACATTACCCAACCCTATATCGATTCCTTTAGTTGGAGACAATCTAGTACCGCAATGATTGCTGAAAACTATTATCGCACAGATTGGAATATACTCTACCCTGAAGTCAATTGGAGCGGCAGAGGACCAAATTATCAAGGACGAGAATTTCAAACAGTAAGTTTCGCAGCCGCTGGGTTATATGTATTGCTTGGTCAACAGGATTGGATTGGAAGACTTATATCAGTTGTCTTTGGTCTATGGGGTATTTTCGCTCTTTACAAACTCGTGTCTTTATTATGGGATAAAGATAGGGCACTTGTCAGCGCAATGGTGATGGCGGTTCTTCCAGGTTCTATATTTATTGAGCGATCTTTTATACCCGATCCAGCAATGGTTTCACTAGTTGTTACGAGTCTATGGATGTTTGTTTTATACTTACAAACTGGCCGACAGCGTTACGTTATTGGTTCTGCTTTGATCGGAACTTGGGGGTTCCTGACTAAAATTACCGGTCTGATTGTTGGCCTTCCAATGGTTTACGCAATATTTTCCGTACCAAAGCGCGATGAAAAACTGACATTAAAACGAGTCGCAACAATTATTCTTATCTTTTCACTTTCGCTGATATCTGTTGCTTCATATTATCTATGGGCAAAACATCTTTCAGACAAATATCCACCGCACGTTTTTGCAGGTGAAGGAAACTGGCTTTGGGATCGGGGAATAACAGAATGGGCCGGTCAAGGTTATTTTGTTTCTAAATTAATTCAACGTCTAATTTGGCTTTGGTCTTTACCAGCATTTATACTGGTATTATTCAGTTTCATAATTAACTTGACTCCAGCTCGTCAAGTTTTCGGCAACAGAAATTTCTCCTGGTTCTTCCATTGGTGGTTTTTTGCGGGGATCATTTACTACTTATTAGGGGCCGTAGAATTAATCGGAAACCCTTGGAATTTTCACATTATAAATCCCGCTGCGGCTGCGCTGGCTAGTGATTCTATAGTGAAAATATCTTCAATAAATAGCCGCAGCATCTGGTCGCCCTCCTCATCATTTATAATAATCCCGATAATAATCCTAATCGTCATATTTGGGAGACGTGATTTGAATCAATCATATACACCATATGCACAAAATGGTTATAAGTTAGGCTTAGCCTTGCGCCATATTGCACAACCACATGACCTAATTGTTACAATCCCAGATTCCTACGGTGACCCAGTGGCTATATACTATAGCCAGAGGCGGGGATGGGTCTTCCCCCCTGCCGGAAACAGAGATTGGGGTAAGCTCCCAGATGACGACGGAGAATCTATTCGTCTGTTTGAAGAAATCAGAGAAAAAGATGCGAGGTGGTTCGGTATAGTTAATCATCGGAAAAAAGACATCTGGGACAAACACCCAAAATTTGCCGAATATATACAAAGTAAAACAGAATTACATACGGAAACACCAGAATATTCTATCTATCGTATACTTACCAGAAAAGAGCTAGGGAAGAAATCATCAATCGATTAAAATGCATCAGTTGATAACTATCAATACACTTTAGTGATCAAACACAATCATTCCTCAAATTTGTCATAAAAATGTATGTACACTTATATTGATTTTTAATTACATGTTATTCACCGACAATTCATAAAGACTTAAATCTGGTCTCAGAAATAAAAGGCTGTACTGGTCTTCAATGTCAAAATCGTAGATAATAATCTAGGTTGATTAATATGATTTCAGTAATTGTACCTATGTATAATGAAGAGAAAACAGTAAGAGAACTTCATCGTCGAATTAATTCAGTGATGACAAACATCGGGCAACCATACGAAATAGTTTTCGTAGATGATGGTTCGACAGATGGAACTTTTGACGAAATGAAGGTTTTAGTACCGATTAAAGCACTTCGATTAAGAAGAAACTTTGGGCAGTCATTAGCTTTCTCATGTGGGATTCATCGTGCAAAAGGCGATATTATAGTTACATTGGATGGTGACTTAGAAAACCAGCCTGAAGACATACCATTGCTAATAAACAAATTATACGAAGGATACGATGTGGTTACGGGGTGGAGGACCGAACGTTGGTCGACCCAACGGATTGTGCGTCGCTTCCCCTCATTGGTTGCAAATTGGCTCATCTCAAGATTCAGTACAGTTAATATTCATGATCACGGATGTAGTTTACGGGCTTATCGATCTAACGTAATCCGAAACGTTAATTTAGCCGGAGAAATGCACAGAATGTTGTTAGCTTACATTGGAAATAATAGAGCAAAAATTGCCGAAATTCCAATTGCGTTTACTCCACGTAAATATGGAAAGTCAAAATATGGGTTCTCACGATCTCTGAATGTAATCCTGGACATTCTGGCTTTTTACTTCTTCCGATGGTATTCTGAACGTCCAATTCATTTCTTCGGATATGCTGGTTTTGCGTCTATACTTCTTGGTTCATTAACCTTCCTTTGGGCATTATATCTAAGAATAATGGAAGACATTCATTTTAATAGAACCCCTCTTCCTGAACTTATGGCAATTTTCATTGTGGTTGGTTTTCAATTTATCCTCATGGGATTATTAGGCGAAGTGATTGTACGCTTGAATCGGGAAGAACAAGAAGATAAAAATAAGTCGTTTGAGATCGTAGAATATGTTCAAAATTAAAAATATACCGATCATTAAGCTCTTTTGGGCTCGTAGTTTTTTTCATTATCTTTGGAGTGGCGCGTTGTTTACTGCGCTTAACGTTATTTTAGTTTGGCTCTTTATCGATATACTTAAAATCCCAACGATTATTTCGAGCATAGTGGTAATTGGGGGACTTTTTATTCTACGATATGCTTTATATCGAGCTTTAAATGTACTGTAGAATCAGACGTTACTTATTATTCGATTAATCTCATGAATTTTCTTTCACTATTAAAGAAGCTCCCAATCGATCTAGGACAATCGGAACGAAAACATAACGCTGCCGCTAAGCGAATTGCTTTTTCTTTTGTTCCCGAAACAGAGGAAAAAGTAGCTTTAGACATAGGATGCCGTGATGGATTCTGGTCTGAGCAGCTTAAAAAAAAAGGATATAATGTATTAGCTATCGATATAAAACCGTCATATCGTGAATCAATAATTTGTGATGTTGAAAATGGTATTCCTTTTTCAGATGAATCATTTAACCTCGTGTGGTGCACGGAGGTAATAGAGCATCTCCATAACCCTAAGTATCTTTTTCAAGAAATAGAACGAGTAATAAGACCCGGTGGTTTAGCAATTATTACAACACCAAATTCTTCTTGCTGGTATTATTCAATTTTTCGTCTTTTTAAACTTAACCCACAAAAGCTGCAAAATCCAGATCACAAACATTTTTTTGATGAAAAGAGCATAAGATCATTAGCATCCGGATACACTGTATATGGATACTTTCCATACGTTTTTTTTTTCATTCGCATTTCAAAATTTATCGAGCTACTATCTCCGACCTTCATTCTCATAAAAGTATTTACGTAGGTTCCTTATGAATCCAAACTTTACAAGTTTTAAATCTAATCCCAAGACGTACAAGAATCGATGCTCGAGAAGAAATATTTAAGACGAAGTACTCTCCTTCTACTTTTTCTGGTAATTTGCTACTTCCCCATTTTTCATAACTTGGATCATTTGAGTTTGCGACTTTGGGACGAATCCATATTTGCCACGAGTGCTATAGAAATGGAGCACAATGGCAATTATTTAGTGCAATATCGTCTTCATGGAGAGAAAAGTTCTAAACCTCCACTGATGAACTGGCTTCAGATATTATCCATGAAGATTTTCGGATACAATGAGTTAGCTATTCGCCTACCATCCGCACTATTCGCATTGTTTACTGCCTTGTTGATCGTATTGTATCTGACAGTTGAATTTAACATGCCAATTCTTGGATACTTTAGCGGTATGGTGCTCATCACATCGGGAGGTTTTATAGACTGGCATGTTGCCAGAACGGGAGATCATGATTCAGCACTGATTTTTTTTCTAACAAGCTCGCTCTTGTTTTTCTACAAATTTATACATGATGATCATAGAAAAAAATTAAGCATAGGAATCACGACTTCTAGTCTAATAGCCGCAGTACTTACAAAATCTGCAAGCGGTCTTTTTCTTTTGCCCGCAATGTTTTTATATTTGATCCAGCAGAAAAAATTCAAGGAAAAAATTATTCTTAAATACGGTTTCATTAGCATATTAATATTTAATGTTGTAATAGGCTCCTACTATGTTTTGCTAGAAATAAAATATCCGGGACATATGCAAACGCTATTCACGACTTTAACGTCCAGATATTTTTCCGCGCTGCAAGGCCACTCACACGACTTTCTCTATTATTTGTCGCATCTTAAAAATTGGCAATTTACACCCTGGATTTATTTTATTCCTATTTCTTGCTTGACTATTTTTCTCAATTCTTTCGATAAACTTAAACAACTAGGAATACTTATCTTAATCTCGACTATAAGTTACTTTCTCATCATTTCTTTCGCCAAGACAAAACTCGTATGGTACATCGCGCCAGTATTCCCCTTGGCCTCCATTTTAGTAGGCATTGCGTTATACGGCCTCTACATTGGTATTACTAATTTCATAGGACATTTGAATACACCCGTAAGGTATGCCTTCTTAGTGTTATTCTTATTCACATTTTTTTTTAAACCTTACAGCGACGTGGTAAGTAAAGTGAATTCTCAAATAGATAATGATCCTGAAACTCAGTTTGGATATTTCATGAAGAAACTACAAAATTCAAAGCCTGACTTAAAAGAATACTCAATAACCGAACCGTACGTTTGGAATTATCACATTCATTTCTATATGGGAGTTCTTAATCATAAGTATGGCTATATTATATCGCTTAAAAATAAAGTTACCGACTTACATACAGGAGAAATAACGATGGCATGTAATAATGAGGTAATTGAAAAAATCTATGAAAACTGGGCACTAGAACAAGTTGATGATTTCAAAGGATGCATTTTAGTTCGTATAAAAATTAAAAAAGTACTTAATTGAATAAATCAGGTTAAAACAGTACCAATTTAAACTTGAGGTATTGGGCTTCATAATAGACTTGAGATGCCCCCATCCTCGAGACACTAATTAATTTGCAATCATTTAAAATTTAAGCCAGAAATTTTCAAAAACATTACACTCGAATCTGTTAGATCGACTTTAGCTTGCCCGAAGATTTTGATGAGATACGTTAGCGAAATGACACAGATCCATTTTCAAAATGTAATCACCAATCGAAAACATTGTTGAATTTCATCAGAGGGAATTAAGAAAAGCCATGATAGAATCAAGCTCCTCTTGAGAAAGACTCGAAAAGCGGTCTATCACTCTTTCTGCTTCGCCTTCGTGCAGTTTGATCGCCTCTTCAAGGCTATCAGTCCTTCCATCATGCAGAAAAAAGTTCCTTGCGCGAAGCCCCCAGAGGGGGGTAGTCCTAAACTCATAACCCTTGGCGGGCCCCTTTTCTATTCCGTCGGCTAATTCAGGCCCCATATCATGGAGGAGTAAGTCGGAATACAATTCGACGCCCTTATTACTCAGTGCTTCAACTTCATTCGTTCCAGTAGTAAGGCTATCGATATGACATTTTGAACATCCGATCTCTTCAAAGACTGCTTCACCGTCACTCACTGCCTCGGTTATCTCTCCCCTTGGTGGAGGCGCAAGGAATCTTTGAAATGCGGCTATGGCTTCAAGCTCCTCGAAGCTAGCCTCAAAACCCCCTACAAGGTCGCACCCGTCTGCTATCGGTTGACCCTGTGGCAACTGTTCAAAAATTGTCACAAAAACATCATGAGGGTTTGTAACCCCCATCTCCCTTACAAGTGCAAATCCAGTAAAAGTACCTAAATCTGGAATGTCGGCCTTGACTCCAAATCTTGTGATCCTTTGATAGAACAACGAGAAATGCGCACGACCCGATATTCCATCGCCGTCTAAATCATCGGGGTCTTCATTGGCCATAATGACTTCTTCTGGAATTGCATCAATCAGTCCGTCTCCAAACAGTGGGGGAACTTGTCTTGTCGCAACTATGGTAGCTTCTTCAGGAATTATTTCGCCAAGAGGACAACCCTCAATTTCTTCTCCGACGCCCCTGGTCTGCAGCAAGTCGCCGCCTAGGGAATTTAATGTATTGAAAGAATTGCTTATCTCTGTCCCAAAAAGGGTCTGAATAATTGAAAGGTCGTTAAGAACCCCCCCAATTGCCGGGTCTCTATGGCACGCCCCGCAGCTTGTTTCGTTAAAAACGGGCCCCAATCCAGTTTCAGCCGTCCTGATTCTGGTAAATTCTGCTAATCCTTCATTAAATAGGTTTAGCTGTTCACCGGTGAGCCCTGCAAGTGGTTTGCCAAATTCCGAAATCTCCTGCCTGGGATTTCCATCATTTTGACTGTCACACCCTTCCGTCAAAAGTCCGACTAATAGGGTCGCTATTACAAATATACTAGCTGTGAGACATCTGTTCATTTAATCCTCCACGCTCACCCTAACCCCATATTATATATCTTAATTTAAGGAAAAATCAACAAGAATTCGTGGTGGTTGCGCGGACAAGCGCGATATTGAAATTCTTCATCCAATTTTTGTAAAAGCATCAGTATCACTCTCGGACCGAGCAATACGACTTTTAGGATTGGTTGGGTATCTGGAACCAAGTAGTAAAACGATCTTCCTTACCGGCCCGGATGGTATCCTGCAAGCGAATAGTCTAATTAGTGTCTCTTATTCTTTGTTGACTTTTTCGAATAAAAAATATAATTTAAATGAGATACTGAAAGGAGGATAGGCTAATGGAAAAGTTTATATCATCAATGATCGCAATTTTTATGCTCTTTGCATTATCGTTGACCCCAGGATGCAAAGAGAAGGCCGAAAAAGTTGGAAAAGAAACGTACGAAACTACAAAGACTCAACTTGAAGAAACCAAAGCCAACACGGATATCCTGAAAAAAAGCATAGAAGAACTTCGGACCGAAGTAGAAAAGTTACAAAAAGACTTAGATCAGCTCACCTTTGAGAAACAGAAATTATTAGCTGAAAAAAAGCGTTTAGAGGCTGAAGTAATTGAATTAAGGATAGGGATAAAACCTACACCAACGCAAATACAAGAATAACCTAGGACATTACTAAAGCCGCAGCAAGCTGCAGAGAAATCGCCAGTTAAATTCTTTTAATCTCGAGAATGCGATCGAGCCTGAAACTGCACCTTTCCTTTCTCAGGTGGCAATAAGCCAATAAGTACGTGTTGCTTTTCCGTAGATTTACCTCGATTGGCTCGATGATCCTTGTACTGGTGACATCACTGTATGCTGAGAGGTAAGTTATCTGCAACTTTCCTTTCGTTCTTAATGCCCCCTCAATCGCCTGCGGAAGGACTACTTCACTCGGCCGTTCGAATTTTAAAGGCTCACCTTGGAGTTTCAGAATGTCCTTTAAACCTTTAATCCTGATCCCTCTCCTCTTCAAGTCACTTATAAAGAACTCAAAAACGTCTTTAGTGATCCTGACGTCGGCGAAAGCCCTGTGTTCGCTTAAAGTGGAGATGCCAATGTCCCTTGCGATATCACCAAGATTATTGCTTGGAAAATCATAATACCTTCTGGCAATTTTCAATGTATCCAACACCGTATTTTCAGGCAGTGATAGTTTAAGGTTGTTGAATTCAATGAATAAAAATGCCAGGTCGAACCTTGCATTGTGGGCTACTATTATTGAATCTTGCAAGAGATTCTTAACCTTAAAAGCAACATTCCTGAAGAATGGAGCTTTTCTTACCATATCATCTGTTATTCTGTTAATCGACGAAGCCCTAGGAGGAATGGATATTCCTGGATTAACAAGGGTCGCAAGCCTGTCCAAGACCTTAGTCCCTCTTGTTTTTAGGATTGCAATCTCACACATTTTATCGCCAACGAATGGATCGAGACCTGTTGTCTCTATGTCTAAAAATGCAAATTCAATCTCTCGGCCGTTATTAGATAACATGGCTAGCTCCTATAACAGAATATTGTATCATTAAAATTTATGAGTAACCAAATGAATTATCCTCAAGCAAGTTAGAAAAAAAAGTCTTCCGTGATTCGATATTGAAATTCAACAATCCAGCAAGAAGCTAGAGCGTATCATTATCTAAGCAATCAATCTCTTCAGCCAACGCGACGAACCCAGTGTCCTGAAGAGTGAGCGTTGAAGGGAGATTGTAGGACACGAAGCAACATAAAACAGGAAAAAGGGATGAGATTGCTTGGGGTAAGACTCCTCGCAAAACCGGATGGAAGCAAGTTCGCATTCCAACTTTCTCCCCCGCAAGAGATATGCGGTGACAGGCCTTGTGGATATTCAGCCCCTGTTGTCATGCCCGAGGACCATAATCGGGCATCCATGCGTATCTCTGGATTCCCGTTGTAGCCTGTGCTCGAATGTTTCTGTCGAGAAATGATGGGTCGTCAGATTCTGCCAATTTCGGAGTTCCTCCCGAGTAAACCGAAGAACAAGTTTTGTTTCCGGGATCTGACCGCAAGCCTTATCAAGCCAATCCGCGGCATCAGCTCTGGTATACGGGTCTTGTATGGAAACTATTCTGCGCAAGACTATTTAACTTGACTATGGTGGGAATATTGAGTTAAAATGGTACTCCGATGGGTCAGTGAAGGTTCTGGTCAATATCAAAGCGATATGATATAAAACAGAAAGTTATAATGATAGTGAATACTTGAGGTTTTCCGGGAATGCAGGAATCAACGAAAAAAACGATCAAAGAAATAATTCGGGACCTGCCGCCGTTGATACGAGAAGAGCTTGATTATCTCGAGAAGAAAATTCGTGAATATCAAGCTGGCATGCTTGGTGAGATTAAATTTCAAAAGATCCGTTTGCAAATGGGGACTTATGCTCAAAGGCAGAACGGCGTCCAAATGCAAAGAATCAAGATCCCGTACGGAGGGCTTACTTCTCATCAACTTACAAGATTGGCAGATGTGACCGAAAAATACGCTAGCGGATTCATGCATCTAACCACCAGACAGGATGTGCAGATTTATTACGTAAAGCTAGAAACAGTTCCAAATATGATGAGGGAACTTGCTGACGCCGGTATTACAACACGTGAAGCCTGTGGAAATACTGTAAGAAATGTAACTGCATGTCACCAATCGGGTATTTCAAGAACAGAGACATTCGATGTAACTCCTTATACCGACGCCTTTGTCCAATTCATGTTGAGAAATCCGATCTGTCAGAATATGGGACGCAAATTTAAGGTGGCCTTCGAGGGTTGTTCCGATAAAGACCATGCCGGCGTCAGAATTCATGACCTCGGTTTTCGTGCCAGAGTAAAAGAAATTGACGGGGAGTTAAAGAGAGGATTTCAGCTTTACGTTGGTGGTGGTTTAGGAGCGTCGCCATCTCTTGGATATTTGTGGAGTGACTTCATACCTGTTGAAGAAATGCTCCCAGTCTCAGCCTGTATCGTGCGGATCTTTGACCGTTATGGAGAAAGAAAGGTTCGCATGAAAGCCCGCATGAAGTTTCTCATAAGGAAGCTGGGAATTGAGGAGTTTCGAAAGCGTGTTGAGGAAGAAAGAGCTCAACTGAAATTAGATCCGTCATGGAATGATTATCTCAAGACAATTGATGAACATGAGAAAGCCCCGGAAGGATTTACCGACATACCCCCAGCATCGGAGGGAATCGAAGGCGACCTGGGTTACATGAAATGGAAAGAATCTTGCGTAGTACCGCATAGAGAAGATGGATATAGGATGGTGCATGTAAGAATAAAGCTCGGGGATATTGAATCTGAAAGAGCACGAAGGTTGGCAGATATAACCGAGATATTCTCCGGTGGGAAGATTCGTATCACGATTCAGCAAAACTTTGTTTTACGCTGGGTGCCCGAGGATTGCCTACCGTCGCTTTATGCTGCCCTCAAGGAAGCGGAATTAACCTATCTGGGAGCCGACACCTTTGAGGATATAACTGCTTGCCCGGGCGCAGACACGTGCAGGCTAGGCATAACATCGGCCAAAGGACTCGCCACAAGGCTTAGCGACGGAATGACAAATGGTCTATCGGGATACAGGGAAATGACAAAGGATTTGAAGATTAAGATATCTGGATGCCCAAATTCCTGTGCGCAACATGTATCTGCAAACATCGGTTTTCAGGGCGCATCCATAAATCATGAAGGGAGAACAGTTCCTGCAGAAATGGTTTTTGTAGGGGGCTCACTTTTAGGAGACGATACACGGCTTGCCATACCAATCAAGAAAATCCCTACTCGAAATGCCCCTAAGGTAGTAAAAAAGCTGCTGGATTTACACAGGGATGAAAAAGATGGTGACGAGGATTTTGACATGGTTATGCAAAGACTGGGAGCCGATCGGATAAAGGAAGAGCTTGATGAGTTTACATCTATTCCATCTTTTGAAGAGGACCCCTCGTTCTATCAGGATTGGGGACACGAGGAAGAAAAATTCGAAGTTCAACAGGGAGTAAAGGGGGAATGCGCGGGCGCGACTGTTGAGGAAAAGATCCCGACCTTTAAGGATGCTGAAAAACACCTAGAGAAAGCGCGCGCCTTTTTACACCACGGAGAATTAAGATCATCAATAATAGAATCGTACCATGCATGTTCGGCTACTGCTCATGTGCCCTTGTACACAAAATTGGTCGACCCATTTACAGACGAACAAACAATATGGGAGTTTGAGAACATGCTTGTGCGCACTGGAGAAGCAGATAGTAAATGGATTGATATTGCTGCGCGCCTAGGGGACAAACTCAGCGTGGAACCCACAAAGGAAGTCGCCGAGGAACTGTTGGCTGTAGCAAACGACATGCATGCGGAGTGCCAACAGATCCAGATGAATCTTACTCAGGCTAGAAAAAATTAGTACGTTCAAAATCTAATAAAGAATCAATCACATATTTCCCCACTAATTGTTGTGTCAGGGCTCTGATTTGGACAACTGAATAAGTTAGTATGATTTACGACGAGGCTAGCTGCTCCGAACCAAAAAATGATTCCAGCTTTTCCAGTACTTCATCGGTTTTCCCGATGATTTTATTACATCTTGGCAAGGATTCCAAAAAGAACCTTCCATAAGGCCTTGTAACAATCCTTCTATCTAAAACCAGCACAGCGCCTCTATCGACCCTAGATCTTATAAGTCTCCCAAAGCCCTGTTTGAATTTTAATACTGCGACCGGAACAGTGTATTCTAAGAACGAATCAACCCCCTGCCTTTCCATATATTCAACTCTAGCTTCTATGATAGGGTCTGTTGGAACCCTGAATGGGAGCCTGGTAATAATGACCAGCCTTAGAGCTGCTCCCGGGACATCTACCCCTTCCCAAAAACTATCGGTCGCAAAAAGAACAGAATTGACTTCTTTTCTAAACTTATCGAGAAGTCTAGCCCTCGGAACGCTGCCCTGCTTTAATGGAACCAGCCCAAGACGCTCAAGTCGTTTACCTATTTCCTTATAAACCAAGTCAAGAAGAGAATATGATGTAAAGAGGATAAGAGCATCACCACCAGATGCTTTAACAGCATCAAAAATCACTGGTGAGACCTTTACGGAGTGTTGAATATGCGTTGGCTCCGGTATGTCATTTGGTATCAGGAGCAGAGCCTGTTGTTCATAATCAAAGGAAGAAGGCAATATATGCTCTGCGACCCTGATGTTATCAGTTAAACCAACGCCCGACTTTAGAAAATTAAAATTGTCTCCCACAGCCATCGTAGCAGAAGTCATCACAATCGTATTACAGCTCGAATATAGCCTTTCCCGTAAATGCGGCGATATATCAAGAGGGGAGAGACCGATACCAGAAAGGATCCCCCCTTTTCCAACCCTAGCCTCAATCCATCTTATATAGCCATCATCCTCTCGATCCAGGAACGAATCGATGACTTTGGAGAAGTAATTGAGTTTATTCCCGACACCTTTAAATTCTACAAGGATCTTCGCGACATCGGTTTCGGATTCAAACTCCGTGAGAACGTCTATGAAGTTCCTTATTTCATCGAATAATTCACGAAGTTTCAAACTCAGAATAGAAAATTCCTTATGAATTTCTTCCCACCCCGCCGTCTCAAATATATCTTCTGTAATTCTTAATTTTATCTCAATTTTGGAACCTTCCTTTGCCTCAAGAATCGGAAGTGAGAAATAATAAAGCTCATCAAACGTATTTAGTACATGTTCTTCAACCAAATCGACCTGCGGTGAAAGCCTTTCTTCTATTCTTCGAAGCACCTTGTTCAGTATTCCTTTTTTAAAATATTTCCTGAGCCTTGTCGTAAGATTAGCAGTGTAGAAGATCAATCCCTTTATCTCACCGCTATTTCCTTTCCTCTTTAACCTTCTCAATGCCCTTATAATCCCAAATTTTGTCGCCCTCATTCCAAAATGGGATGTAGCGGCATCTACAATATGATGGGCCTCATCAAATACAATATTTTTATACGGGGGTAAGATTCCAGCTTCATTTTCCTCGCTTGCTCCTTTTATTGCTAAATCAGAAAAAACAAGGTGATGATTAGCAACTATAATCTGAGACGATGCAACATCTCTCCTCGCCTTATAAAAAAAGCAATTTGAGTAGTGGGGACACCTAACACGTAAACAGCTATCACTCTCTGCCGAAACCTTGTCCCAAACTCCCTCAGGAGGGGTAAAATTTAAATCCGATAATGAGCCGTCCATCGTTACCTTTGACCAATCAAGAATATCGCCCAGGATTTTGATTTCGTCATCCTCGGCAAACTCGAATAGTCCCTCCCCAACAGTGTCAGCCCTAAGAAGGCACAGGTAATTCCCCATACCTTTTACAAGAGAATGTTTGAAATCCACATCTAAACTACTGTGAACAAGTGGGATGTCTTTCTGTGAAAGCTGCTCCTGAAGGTTAATAGTATTGGTGGAGATAACAACCCTCTCGCCATTCAAAAGAGACCAATAAACAGAAGGTATCAAATAAGAAAGCGTTTTGCCTGTTCCTGTTCCGGCTTCGATTATTGATACCAGGTCCTCATTAAACGCATTTGAGACCGCGTCGAGCATCGCTATTTGTTCTTCACGCATTTCATAATTTGAACCCAGGCTCTCGGCAACTTTACCCTTAGGCATCAGGAGTCGTTTGATAACCTCAGTGTCCAGCTGCTTTATCTCGACTTCCTTAAAACGCTCAACGACGATATAAACCCTCGAAGCATCATTATTAGCTATATAGAACCCGACACCGTGGTTTCCGAATACAGAGGCCATTTGTATATCTTGATCCGAGGGAGTTAAATTTCCAGAAGGGTGATTGTGTATTACGACTTCACCCGATCTGGCAGAATCGACCACCGCAGGAACAGAATAATTATTCCCACGCGCGATCACTCTCATATTTTCTATGACGTCTCCGTCTCCAAATGAACCAACAAAAAACACCTCATTCCCATCTGCTTCGTTAACAACCGATACAAATTCCTTCCTGGCCTTTTTTGAAAAGATATCCAATTTCACAGCAAGAAAATTAACATACCAGAAGTTTTTTCCAACAAAGAGCTAACTTCAAATCGCAGGGGTCGGAACCCCTCCGAGATTTTCCTCCTGTTTGCTATAGAAAACATAGGTAAAAAAGGGTAGTTTATCACTGTACAGCATGGAGGGGTGGCCGAGTGGACGAAGGCGCCGGTCTCGAAAACCGGTAGGGCCTTTGTGGGCTCTCGTGGGTTCAAATCCCACCCCCTCCGTTTAACTCAATTTGAGATTAGAGATGCAAAAAAAGAGATTCGAGCTTCCTTCAAACAAGGTCATTTATTCTCAAATGATAGGTTACGTAGAAAAGGATAAAATCTTTCTCTTGTTTAAGAGTAACCATTTAGATTCATTCATTGAATCTTCCTCTTATGCAAGCGAAAAGGGTTTTAACCTTATAGGTATAGATATCAAAACACCGGGACTCAAGGACCATCTTAAATCTCTAAAGAAAGAGGGGCAAAGAAAATATGGAGTATTTACGGTCTCATCAAAGAAGGAGGCAAGGATCGCCATTAATGCGGGTGCCTCGTTTATCTTTTCCACCCATTCTGACCGAGGAATAATAAGAAGATGTAATAGAGAAAACGTATTTAATTCTATAGGATGTCTCACACCTACTGAGTTAGCCGAGGCCAATGAATTAGGTGCGAGAACAATCAGTATTTTCCCGTGTAATAAAATGGGAGGAGTGAGCTGGTTCGCATTCCTCAGGGAAATATTTCCAAAGTTAAGATTAATACCAACCGATAAGATGAATCCATCAGAGGCAAGCCAGTATCTAACGGAAGGGGCCTACGCTGTAGCTCCTATTATCGATTTGGACATGGCTGAAAAT
This sequence comes from Thermodesulfobacteriota bacterium, assembly GCA_049682815.1. Classification (GTDB taxonomy): domain Bacteria; phylum Desulfobacterota_D; class UBA1144; order Nemesobacterales; family CSP1-2; genus DASWID01. The sequence continues at coordinate 110,859 of JBAUII010000143.1, forward strand.
CCTAGAGGATTAATAGAAGATTTCAAAAAAATTAAATAGAAAAGGTACCGTTACAGTCGAAACATCATTATCATCATCGAACAATCAAATAGAAACCCATAAAAGCAAGAATTTCTAAAAATAATAGGATATAATATCAGCTTAGAGGAGAACCATTTCAAACAATGATACGCAATGATCGAAAGATAACGTTTAAAATTTCCACTATATTAATGATATTCCTTGGCACCTTTTTTGTAAACTGCTCAAAATCATACGCGACCCGTGAACTGCAGGAAACCACATTAGATGTGGCGAATAGATCAGATAACATAGTGGTTGCAAAATGCATTTCAACTGAATCAAGGTGGAATGAACAGGGGTCTTTAATATTTACATATGTAACATTTCAGATACAGGATACTGTTAAAGGAAATAGTACAGACGAAAATTTAACCCTGAGATTTTTAGGGGGTCGCGTCGGGGACACAGTGCAGACTGTACCGGATATGCCACAATTTTCCGAGAATGAAGAAGTCATGCTCTTCCTCGCCCCAAGAAATAAATCTGGCTATCAAACGTTGACCAGTATTCAAAACGGTGTGCTCAGGATTAAAACTGACTCAGAAACTGGTAAAAAGTTAATAACAAGTCCAACGACTGGGATTCAACTTTATGAGAGAAATACAGGTGAACCCATGTCTACACCGCATAACAATGGAGTTTTGTTGGAGGACTTCAATTATAGTGTTAAGAAGGCTATTGATTAACTAACCCGAAAGCATTGAAAGAAAGCCTCTATGACTAAACTAAAAATAGTAACAGCGTCTGTAATAGCCATCTATTTTGTGCCATGCATTGTGTTTGGCTATCACATACTGAATAACCGAAATTCATCGGGCAGTTTCGTTTTTCTTAAATGGAGAAACACACCCGTAAATCTGCGGCTCGATCCTGGAACTTTGGGAGGAGTAGATGGAAGGGATATTGTAGAAGAGGCATGTGACACATGGAACAACGTGCCAACTGCGGCAATGCTCTGCGGAAATTTTTCAACCCTATCCGAAGACATTACCGTCGAAAATTATGAATCTCTTATATCTACCGATGACGGTAACATCGACGTAATATTCGATGAAACAGGCGAGATCCTAGCTGATTTGAATCTTTCTCCCAATTCAACTCTAGGCGTTGCTTCTGTTACGAGCAACGTAGCAAATGGCGAAATACAGAATGTGCTTCTAGTTTTAAACGGTAGTTTGCAAAGCAGTTTGGCTTCGGACCTGCTTTCGACAACAATCCACGAGATGGGCCACGGCTGGGGATTGGCACATATACCAATAGGTGGAATTAACAGTGTTAATGTTACTCCTGGACTCGAGCCAATTGCCCCGGCTTCAATTCCAACGATGTATCCATTTAACATACCGACTAATGACACTTTCGGAAGAACACTGGAACTTGATGATAGGATTGGAATATCGGTCAGATATCCTTCCAACTGATTACGATTTAAATGGAGGTTAACTAAGTTGCTATTCAGAAACAATTTCAGATTTCCAATTGTTCCATTATTTTTCATTGCGATAATTTTTATACTCTCTGGCTCATGCGATGGTGGAAGTGACGAGAGTGGTGGAAATGGACCAGCCCCTGATACGAACCTGCTTGAACCTTTATTTGACAGTGCCATTCAAGGGACCGTAACTTCCTCCACAGGATCTCCGCTAAATGGGGTGCATGTCAGGGCTGTAAAGGTCGATAACCTTGACATCCAGATTTCAGCCTTTTCAGGCATTGGTCCAAACTTAACTATTCGAGATGGAGAATTCCGCATTGATGGAGTACCATCCGGGAACTACACAGTACTTATTGAAAAATTAGACGGGCGATCGCTCGCATTTCAAGCTCGTCGATATAGTGATTTTGTAGAAGAAACCAACCCATCGATTTCCTTTCCTGACGAGTATTTTAACGGAGCCGAAGAATCCTCTGATGACGATCCCGAAGATTCGGTGGAGATTACGATACGGAACGGACAGACGACCGGAGCTATAGATATCATCACAAATGACTGAATTTTACCGAGCAACCAGATCGAGCGTAATCCTCCTCCTCTCCGCATCCGCCTCTTCAACCTTAACCTTTACTCTCTGACCAATCTCAAAAGGTCCTTTGTTACTCCTTTTTATTTTTTCTCTTGGCACAAATCCCTCAACGAAGACTTCCGTAAGCTCTACGAAAATCCCAAACGGAAGAACACTCACGACAATACCTTCGAATTCTTTTCCAACGTGCGATTTCATCATGTTTGCGCTCTCGAGTTTTATAGCCTCCCTCTCAAGTTCGTCAGCATATCTCTCCCGCATCGAACAGTGATTTGATATCCACTCCAGAGACTCAGTCGTATACGGAATTTTCCTTCCACTGAGAATACAATCGATAAGTCTATGAACTACCAAATCAGGATACCGCCTTATTGGCGATGTAAAGTGTGTATAATGCCTGAGTGCTAGACCAAAATGACCCCTGGCTGCTGTAGAATATAATGCTCGTTTTAACGATCGCAGTATCAGCATATTTACTGCAATCTCCTCAGGTCTCCCTTTCGACTGCAGGATTACCCTTTGAATATCTCTAGCCTGGATGTTCCCGTTAGATTTAAGAAAATAGCCTAGCTTTTTCAGGTCATCAGCGAGCTCCTTCAAAGAAATAATATCAGGGATATCATGTATACGATAAATAGAGGGCGTTTTCACGTTGAATATATGCGTAGCCACACTGGTGTTAGCAGCTATCATAAACTCCTCGATTATTCCATGCGCAATGTTCCTAGTAAGCTTTACTACATCGACCGTTCTTCCAAGCTCGTCTCGTATAAGCTCTGGTTCAGGTATATCGAAGTTAAGCTCCCCATTTGAAATACGTCGTTCCCTGACTCTTTCGTAGAGCTCTTTCATTAAATGGAGACCTTGAACTATCTCTTTTTTCACACCTTTTTCAGCAGACTGTTTGTTTAGCAACTCCGAAGCAAGTGAGTAGTTTAATCTTGCATGACTTCGTATTACACTCTTATAGACCTTGTAGTCCTTTATCTCACCGCTTTCGTAAAATTGCATCTCGACGGTCTTAGTAAGTCTGTCTTCATGAGGAACAAGGCTGCACAATTCATTTGAAAGTTTTTCAGGGAGCATCGGTACGACCCTGTGCGGCATATAAATGCTAGTCCCTCGCTGCAGCGCATCATTATCAATACCACTCCCAAGTATTACGTAATTAGTAACATCCGCTATGGACACCCAGAGTTTATATTCATCGCCAGCACGTGTAATGCCTACTGCGTCATCGAAATCCTTTGCAGTATCGTTATCAATTGTAAAAATGCAGCAGCCCCTCAAATCCACCCTTCCCCTCAAATACTCAGGACTGACTTCAGAAGGAATTTCTTCAGACTCGCGCAACGCTTCCGTTGAAAAACCGTTTGGAATATTATATTCTGCCGAGAGCCCCCTATACTCAACATCGATCTTCCCGGCTTTTCCTAAGACTTCAACAATGTTAATTTTTGGAATATTTTCCTTAACTCTCTCTCCCTGAAGTCCAGCTATAACCAGACTGCCACTCCTTATCCCTTTCACATCACCGAGCCTAACCGGAATCCTCGAACCGTTTGTATTTCTAGCTAATATAATCCCCGTTTTTCCTGTTCTTATGAACTTTCCAATGATTTTACCTTCATTTCGAACCCTTGCGGGAGAAAGCGATGTTTTTTCCTTTCCACTGTAGACAACCCCTTCTGGAAGTACGTACCTTCCCCCTCGGATTCTCAACAGCCTTCCCTCATTTACCATCTTTCTTAGAACCTTCTTAAAGGTCCGCCTATTTTCTTTCGTTACATGAAGCCGCTTTGAAATTTCTCGAGCTCTAGAAGGTCTGTACGAAGACCTCTTCATGAATTTCTCTATCTCTCTGGGACCCGGTACGTTAGTCATAGATTTTAACCTTTAATGAGATATAATTTGTCTTCGATATTTAATTATTTTATCAAGACTTGGGAAATAACCAATTCTCTACGGTTATAAAACCTTAGCAAATGAAACCCTCTGCAGCCAGCTTCAGGGAATTCCCTAGTTAAATGAATGATAAATGCCCAAATTGTTTTGTCAATCGCTTTTGGTAATATTAAGCGGAGGAAACATTAAAGACTTAAAGTATTAACTTAATATTTAAACTCATTCCACTGGAAAGCAATTACATATATCATAAGATAATCATATGAAATCGCAGTTACTTCGACTGGCTCAGTCGAGGCTCCAGCAGACCCATTTCCTCCTCTAAGTAGAAATAAAAATTGCCCTAATTTGCGTCAAAAATTTCGCAATGCGGAGATGTTAGATTTTTCGTAGACAAGATCCTAAAAATAATAAATTTCTTGGAAATTTACTCTCCCGCCATCCTCAAGTGTTTTAATAGGGGATCCATTGTTTAATTTTTTGTTTTCTTTGTCTTGATACTGAAACGAGTTCAGCACAGGTACAAAGAAACAACCCTTCGATCCTTCGATGGAACTCAGGACTCAGGACAAGACCGTCCCTGTATTAT
>JBAUII010000144.1:0-33237 GCA_049682815.1 Thermodesulfobacteriota bacterium
TTCTTTTAATGTATTTTGTTCAAGCATTAATCAAATCTTCACTTCATTTGATTTGCCCGGATAGCTCAGTCGGTAGAGCAGAGGACTGAAAATCCTCGTGTCGGCGGTTCAATTCCGTCTCCGGGCATCTTTTACGTCGAGCCGTTCGGCTCCACCCGTGACTAGAACGAAGGGGCTGTGAGGAAATATATGGGGTCAGGCGTGAATAAATGAGTTATTTTTCTTTTCGTTGTTCTTCCCCTTTTTTTTCAATTGCCTTTGGTACTTTTCTCATCAGGAACTTCCTCTTTATTTTCACTACCAATTAGAAGGTAAGTGAAGGACTGAAGTCCTCCGCTACATGTCAATTCGCGGCTGGCCTGTCCTGTGCATTGCCGAAGTACAATTTCGAAGGACGATTTGTTTACTAAAAAAAGAGCCTTGTCCGCATTTCCATTTTTTTTGTGTCAAGTTTTTTTATTACCGGAGGATTTGGCCAACGGCCCGTTGGGATTTGACAAATGTTAATAATTTAGTTTAAAAGAGGTGTCGGTTGCCTTTGTCTTCAGAATTTTGAAAAATAAGACATTGCAGGACTTGGTCTTTTAAAATTATATATTTCGACAACGCCCCCTAATGTGTTCACACCTATATAAATCCATCGGAAAGTCGGAGAAGAAGCTGGGTTGGATATTACGAGATATATCGGCGAGAGGGTATAATAAAAAGCGTTAAGTCCGCCTTTTCTTGGAGTTGTTATGTCTTGCTAAAACGAAATGAGTTTTACCGATTTGTAAGTTAACTGGTTAGGGATAGTGGTAAGAAAGCGAGAAGTGTTTGATAAAGATATCGAGACATGCCAGAAACAATATGAGATTCTATGAAGTATCTAAAAAAGATATTCAAAAAACGGTAGAATTACCTGATATCACAGATAAAGAAGAAAATGATAGCTATCAAAAATTTTCAGGATAGATTCTCCGGTTTTCCACTCAAGGTGGTATATGAAAAAATTGGGGATGAATTATTTGTTATTACAGCCTATCCACTAAAAAAGAAAATGTGGAGGTAAAACTATGAAAGTAAGATACGACAAGGAATCCGACGCGGCCTATATCCAGATGTCATCCAAAAAGCCTGAAGGTGCAATTGAGATGGCTGAGGGTGTCATCCTTCATACAACATCAAAAAATGAGATTGTTGCTATTGAGATACTTGAGGCTGGTAAAAAAATTCCCATAAAAACACTATTCAAACTTGAACTGACCACTTCAGTTATTTAATCATTAAGTCATGATTCCTAAACGAATCTTTCAATCCCTTATCTTTTCCATTTGATTTGTGAGATGCTCCATCGCACTTACCGAAAGGGTACCTTGTTACTCCTATGTATAATTCTCTGAAGTTTCCTGTGGAGAGCGGGTGGCGCGGCACAAAAGCAGAAACGATAGGCGGGGTTTTCTTACCCCACGTGGCGGCCCGAAGATTCCCGCTACCGTAGTAATCTTGGACCCGGTATAGATAACGCAGTCACGACGTGGGTGTAGGGTTTCAATTTATATCATAGCGAAAATCTGTATAATGTATAATAATAGTTAGCGATTTTCAAGAAGGGAAATGAGGACTCTTTATCAAAACAATAGGAGGGCATATGGCAACAAAAGCAAATACCGTTATTAAATCAATCAACGAGTCTGAACTTGAACAAAAGGTTAAGGACATGTACAGGGATGTCGCCTTAAACCCCGAAGGGGAGTTTCACTTTGAGATGGGGCGCGCGTTGGCGGAAAGATTGGGTTATTCGCCAGAAGACCTTGACCGAATACCCGCCGAGGCAATCGATTCGTTTGCCGGTGTCGGTTACTATTTCCATTTATTGAATCTGCATGAGGGTGAGAGCGTAGTTGATCTCGGCAGCGGATCGGGGATGGACTCCTTCGTTGCCGCCCTGAAGGTGGGACAAAGTGGCAAAGTAGTAGGAATTGACATGACGGATGAACAGCGCTCCAAGGCGGAGCGCCTGCGTGATCGGGCAGGATTCAACAACATAACCTATCTCAAGGGTTACATCGACGCTATCCCCTGTGCAGACGAGAGCTTCGATGCCGTAATCAGCAACGGGGTAATCAATCTCGCCCCTGACAAGAGAACAGTGTTTCAGGAGGCTGGACGGGTACTAAAACCCGGCGGGCGCCTTGCCATCTCGGACATCGTAACCGAGGTACAGCTTCCGGATGGTATTACGTGCAATACCACACTATGGGCCGCCTGCATCGGCGGAGCAATGCAACAGGACAGTTACCGCACGGCGATTGAAGCCGCGGGCCTGCGCGTGGAGGCCGTACAGCATAATCCGCAGTATCAATTCATCTCTGATAATGCCCGAGGTGCTAGCAAGAAGTTTGGTGTAAAAAGCATCTCTCTACTAGCAGTTAAGGCGTAGGGTTGGATAGCAGCCGTTAGCTTGGATGCATAATTTTTCAGCTAAGAAATACCCTTGGTTTTCTTGAGAAGTAGCACCTAGTTCTAAGATGATAAATTTATGTCGCCAAGTTTGACACGTTAGTCGCGGTTTGATAGTATAAAAGTATTTAGGAATCCAAAATGACGGGATCAAATAAGTCTATATTCGATCCAATATATAGGCAGGGGAATATAAGTGCTCAGATATCGCGGACTCTGTTCACCATAGGCAAAGCTATAAAGCACCTTCAGTGGGATGAGAGCAAGTCAAAACATCTAACGCCTACGCAGGTACAGTCACTTTTGTTTTTGAAATACATAAGACCCGACGCTGCCACTGTAAATACACTCGCAAAACACCTGACATGCACTCCTGCTACTATAAGCGGTATACTCGATACTCTGGAAAATAAGAAATTTATCGTTAGGAACAGGAAGACAAATGACAAAAGACGGGTCTTGGTAAGCTTGACTCCCAAGGGTATGAGGGCTATAAGAGTGTTTGAAAATTTTGGCAAAGAAATAGAAAGACTAATTTCGGAATTCAATCATGACGAGCAAGAGATTCTGGGGAAGCTTCTGATGAAATTAGCCAGGAAACTCATCGAGAAAGGATACGGATTTTCTATGGATGTATGCAGATCTTGTTGTTTTTTTATCTCAAATAAGTATCCAGGATCGGAAAAGCCGCATTACTGCAGGTGTCTAAATATTTTGTTGAGCGAAAAAGAAATTTACATGGAATGCCCTGATTATAAAGAGGCTCTGGTTTAAGAATGAACTAAAAAAATTTGGAGTCATTATTTAGCACTCCTAATAATTAGGTATCCTTGCTAATACTTAGGAAGGTAGTGAAAGATGAAGATAAAAGAGATGGAGTTTAAGGGGTTTGTTCGAGAAGGCGAAGGGTTTTTCCCGTATTTTGACCTCGGGGATACTCTGGCAGATATGGTAGAGCCCAAGCGAGTGATCGAACTCGAACAACCACCATCCGCGGGTAAAGTGGATAGGACTTTAGATGAGCAGTTTAGAATCCTCTATCCGTATTTTAAAGTCATGGCAAGTGAACGGCTACTTACTCGAAGGGATGAGATAGAGATATCGGCAAGAATAAAGAAATGCCAATTAAAAATAGACGAAATAAAGGCACTACAGGATAGCTTATCAAGAGGGGAAGAAGAGAATAGTTCCAGAAATGGGGATCGACGTCCGATCAGAAAGGGTAAAAGACGATCAAGCCAGGAGAATATTCTGAAAGCTTTAATGAAAGCATACTCGGAAACAGCCAAGAAACTTAAAGATAGGTTTGTGAGAGCGAACTTAAGATTAGTTGTAAGTATCGCGAAGAGATACACCGGCATGGGACTACCGCTACCGGACCTTATTCAGGAGGGCAATATCGGCTTGATGAGAGCTGTAGATAAATTTGACCACAAAATGGGCTGTAAATTTTCAACATATGCTTCATGGTGGATACACCAAGCGACAGGGAGGTCGCTTATGGATCAGACCCGGACGATAAAAGTGCCGGTATATCTGCAGGAGGAAGCGCGGAAGTTATACAAAATATGCTCAACGCTTCAAAAGGAGACGAGAAGAAAACTAACACCTGAAGAAATTGCAAGGGAATTACAAATTCCTGTTGCTCTTGTACAGAGAATTTTGAATGCAGAGAAAAATGTTATCAGCCTAGACTCACCCATAACAGCAACGGAGCAAAATACACTGCTCGATTTTATGGTGGATGAGGTCTTACCGGCCCCGGATTCGATATCTGATAGGGGAGCGCTTAAAGAGAAAATAAAGGATGCTTTAACAGTTCTTAATCCGAGGGAAAGTGAGATACTTAGGATGAGGTATGGTTTAGATCGAAATGATACGTTCACATTAGATGAACTTGGAAGGGAATTTGGGATTACTCGTGAGCGCATAAGGCAGATTGAGAAAGCAGCAATAGAGAAGCTTGCAAAATCATGCATGAGAGAAACGCTGGAGGGTTTTCGCGGGTAGAATTTAGTTTAGAAGAAAATGCTGATATCAAGGTTTAACCATCTGAGAGATGCTTTTAAGCAAAAGCAATGTTTCGTAAAGAGGTTTTAAATTTAGGCGATAGGAAACGAAATGGAAGGGAATGTCTTGTTATAGGGGTAAGAATAATAGTTAAAACTTTCGTTAGGGAGGGTAGTCATGGCTTATATAATCGCAGAACCTTGCATAGGCACCTTAGACAAATCATGTGTTGCGGTGTGCCCGGTAGATTGTATTTATGAAATCGAGGGCGCGGATCAGCTCTTCATACATCCGGAAGAATGCATTGACTGCGGTGCATGCGTCGATCCCTGCCCGGTTGACGCTATATACCATGAAGATGAGTTACCTGAAAGGTGGAAAGATTTTATTGAGAAAAATAGAAGCGCATTTCCTGATTTGAGAAATCCACCAGAGGATACAAAAATTGCGAGCAATCCACCTTACGAAAAATAGTAATAGTCGGGGGTGTCTTAATTTGGGCGCCTTGGATTGCGGAATGGGAATTTCTCTGATAATAAGGCAAAAAGGAGAATACGTGGATGGGCGGTATTCAAAAATCTAGAGTCGAAGTCATCAAAGAGGACAGTAATGGGTTACGTGGCTCAATCGCGGAAGAACTCAGGAACGAAACTGACCATTTTTCACATGAAGATTATCAAATTCTCAAGTTCCACGGCATATACCAGCAAGATGATAGAGACCTGAGACAGGAGCTTAAGAAAGAGGGTAAAGACAAGAAATACATTTTTATGATAAGGACTAAGAATCCGGGCGGAGAGCTTTCGGCAGAGCAGTGGGAAGTGCTGGATAGAATATCTGATCAGTGTGCCGATGGAACCCTTAGAATTACAACAAGGCAAGACATTCAATTTCATGGAGTAGGTAAAAAGAATCTCAAAAGAGCAATTCAACTCCTGAATTCAGAAAAGATTTCAACTTATGGTGCTTGTGGAGACGGGAACCGTAATACGGTTGCTTGTCCTGTTTCCGATATCAGGAAGGGATCAAGCTTTGACGCTCAGAAATGGGCAAGACTAATATCTGAACAGCTAAGTTTTAAATCGAAGTCTTATTACGAAATCTGGGTGAATGGGGAGCGAATAACCGATAATGAGGCAGAAACCATTTATGGTAAAACCTATCTTCCAAGAAAATTCAAAATCGGCATAGGGCATCCCGATGATAACTGCATTGATGTACACACACACGATATTGGGATTGTACCTGTCTTAAACGGAAGACTGCTGGGATTCAATGTAATGATTGGCGGAGGCCTGGGAACCACGCACAGGCAGGCTAAGACCTATCCTCGCCTCGGCGATCCGATAGCATTTGTCGAACCCGAAAGATTACTGGACACAGTTACGAGGATCGTTGAATTTCAAAGAGACTATGGCGACAGAGCAGACAGAAAACACGCCAGGCTAAAGTACGTAGTAGAGGAATGGGGTGTTCAAAGAGTCAGGAATGAACTCGAGACGAGGCTGGGACATAAACTTTCAACCCCAAAGCCTGTGAAACTTAGCAATATAGATAATCATCTGGGATGGCACGAACAAAACACACAAGGTCTCTGGTATGTAGGTATATTCGTCGAAAATGGAAGAATCAAAGACACAAAAGAAAGTAAAATGAAAAAAGGTCTCCGTGAAATCGTCCGTAATTTCAGCCCTGGGATTAGGCTCACTCCCCTGCAAGATGTCGTGCTAACTAATATCCCAACGGGGAAAATAGAAGAGTTAAAAAATGAGTTAGAACGATATGGGATTAAAACAGAAAATGAATATTCTAGACTAAGGACCAACGCTATGGCCTGTCCGGCCCTCCCTACTTGTGGACTTGCTCTTGCGGAATCTGAGAGATATTTACCATCACTTATAGATGAGCTAGAAAAAAGGGGCTATGGAAAGGAAGATATAAAGATGCGAATGAGTGGTTGTCCAAACTCTTGTTCAAGACCGCCTGTTGCTGAAATTGGAATCATAGGGACTTCGCCTCATAAATACAATATTTATCTCGGTGGGAATTATGAGGGGACCAGACTTAATAAGCTCTTCGAAGAGAACGTTGATGATTCGGTATTGGGCGATAGAATAGGTAGCTTACTGGATTTGTATAAAAATATGACAACGAATGATGAAAGATTTGGCGACTTCTGTGACCGCGTTGGGTTAGAAAAGATAAAAACAATGATGCATGAAACAGTTCCAATAAGAAAGATCTCTTGGGGTCAGCCCTAAACTTTATACGCTTTTAGTTCAAAAATTTGGGGGCATCCGGTTTTCTGTCATCCCCTGTAGATGTTAGATATTTCGTGGACAAAATCCAAAAAATAATAGATTTACTGGAAATTTACTCTTCCGTCATCCTTGAACTTTTTTATCAGGAATCCATTGTTTAATTTTTTTTCTTTGTCTTGATACAAAGAAACAAAAATCAAGGGCTACAAAAAATTAGGAATTATTAAATCAATTCCTTCAGCTAAAAATATTTAATCCAACCACAACCCCAACTCTTTTTTTAACGCTTCCAGAATTGATTTTAGCAATTTTTTGAATGCCCATTTAAAATCTAAGATACTGTCGCTGACTTACGTAACATTTACAATTCCCGACTGGCTGAGTGAGGTGTTCTTGGCGACCTAGAGGTCGCTGCTACGTTATTTTGATTTTTTTGCAGAGGAAGGTTATAGTTCTCCTTCCTCCGCCATTTTTCATGAGAACTAAATTCTGACAATCTCATATTTACTCCAGGATTATAAATCGCGTTTATATTATAAGATTAAGGACAGACTCCATAGATCTTGCTAACTGCAATTGATAATGGTATCTATCAGTTGAGGTGTAAATCAAATTCCGGTAACGTGTTTAAGCGCGGCGATTTTTCAGTTGTGTTTGGCTTGTATCAGGGAGGGAAAAACCTTATGAGAGAAATAAAGAAGATAATCTGGGCTACCGATGGCTCAAAGGAATCTGAGGAAGCTCTAAACTATGCAAGATTTTTTGCTCAACGATTCAACTCAGAAATAATTGGTGTTCATGTGATAGAGATGCCTGAAAGATTATTGTATCACTACCTTACAGATCCTGAAAGCGAACATTACGGGTGGTTAAAAAAGGCTGAGGAGGATTTTGCCGCGCAATTAGCTGCAACTGCCGATGATATGACTGGTCAGGGACTTAATTTTCGAGGAGAAATTTTAAAAGGAGAACCGTATAAGGAGATTGTCAGATTTGCCCAAAATGAGAAAGCAAGCCTCATAGTTTTGGGGAAACGAGGACTCGGGCTTATAGATAGTATGCTCGTCGGAAGCACCACGCTTAGAGTCCTAAGAGAATCCGGGGTACCTGTGCTGGCAGTCAGGAAGCGGGATGAAAAAAGTGCAGTGAATATACGAAATATACTTGTTCCACTAGACATAGATGAAAAGGTAGACTCTGCCATCAACTATGCAATCGACCTAGGGGAAAGGATAGACGCCAGTATTTCAGTCATGTATGTATTTAAGTTAAGCATCTATGACTATTCTGACTATGGAATTCATTCCAGTGTAATTGAACTGTTGTTGGAGGATTCTTCCAAGGAACTTGAAAAAAGGATTGAAGAGATAAAGCTCAGGCGCGGGATTCAGAAGAAAGGGGTTAAAAAATTAGAGATCGGCACCGAGATGATTAAGAGACTAAATCCTTCAGTTGCGATAGTTGACTATGCGACGAATAGGAACATTGACCTGATAGTAATCAACACGCATGGAAGGAAAGGGGTTAAGAGGTTTATTTTGGGAAGCGTGACAGAAAAGGTAGTTCAGGAATCTCCCTGTGCAGTGTTAACCCTGAAACCATAGATCAAAAAATTATGGACAGGCTCTCTTACCTTAAAAGGGGTTTTCTGATATTTTCATTTTTTTGAGATCCAAGATTGTATTGTCGGTGACAAATTTGTTATTGTTCTCACAACGCTTTGATTTATCAATAGATTTTATGTTCATGCACTAACAATTGGATTCTGTCCCCATTTTCTCAAATGGAAAAGTTATTACTAAACGAATATGAGAAGCCTACAGGCCAGCACTATTCGATCCTTCTACTCAGTTGGGCAGGATGGGTTTTTGATTTCTATGATCTAATCCTTTTTACCTTTCTTCTCATTCCCATAGGAAAGGAAATGCATTTCTCCAATTTGGCGCTCTCGTATGTTCTAGGCGCGTCTTTGGCGGCAACGGCAGTTGGAGGTGTCGTCTTCGGTTTCCTGTCGGATCGTTATGGTCGAAAGAGCGTGCTTCAGTGGACGATTTTAACATACAGTATCGGCACTTTCTTGAGTGGATTTGCTTCGAACATCGAGCTCCTGCTGGTCTTTCGAGTCATTACTGGATTGGGTGTCGGAGGCGAGTGGGCTACGGGGCAGACCTATGTCGGAGAAACCTTCCCTCCAAAAGTGCGAGGCAGGTACGGGGCGTTTATGCAAACCGGCGCTCCGATCGGCATTGCCCTAGCATCAATTGTAGGTGGGTTTGTCGAGCCTGTTATTGGCTGGAGAACGTGTTTCTTTATTTCTGTGTTACCCGCTTTGCTGGTAATCATAGTGAGAAAAAGACTGCCTGAGTCGGATATCTGGTTGAGGAGGAAGAGATTACTTGATGAGGGAGTTCTAGCGAAGACTTCGGTTGCGAACGAGGAGCGTAGTAAATTTTCCATTCTGTTCTCGAGAGCGCACAGAAAGATGTTTATCCTATCCCTTGTCCTGGCAATATTTGATATGTCGGCGTACTGGTTTACTTACTCTTGGCTCCCTGGGTATCTCCATCAGCAAAGGCAGTTCTCTATGGCCAAATCGGCGGTATGGATGCTCGTAACTCAAGTGGGTGGTTTTCTTGGCTACTTCACATTTGGCTTCGTCGCCGACACGTTTGGCAGGAGACCTGCCTATACGGTTTATTCTTGTGTTATGGCGCTCGGGCTCATAATGATTACGCTGCTGTGGAATGCGATCGCGCTCTACCCACCTATTATCCTGGCTTTTATGTTCCTCGTTGGATTCGGGACTGGGATGTTTGGGGGCTACGGTCCTCTGTTCTCTGAAGTATTCCCGACGGCAATCAGGAATACAGCCATGGGATCAGCCTTCAATTTAGCCCGAGGGGTGCAGTTTTTCACTCCGGTGGTAATAGCCGTGATTGCCGAGAAATATGGACTCGGAGGCGGTATATCACTCGCTGCTCTCTTTGCTCTGCTCACGGGACTTTGGATCTGGACATTCCCGGAGACGAAAGGCAAGAAGCTGGATGTGTTGTAGAAAAGGGGACGGACACTTGAATTAGTATTTACCCATTTCTCATGATCAGAATTGTAGGTGTTAAAATAAGTGTGTATCCCCGGCTTTGAAGCTTCCTCATGGATTAAACTCGACCAGAAACAGATCCCCGTCTTGTGCAATCCCGATGTCCCGTATATAAATCTTCGTGTCCCTTGGACCCGGATCGAGTGGATTGCAGTCCCGCGTTGTTAGTGTATCGAAGAATATTTCATCAAGAACTTCTATAGGGTCTCCCAAAGCAGTAACTTCAGCAATGTCTTCCGCTACATCGGGGGCGATTTCTTCATTGTATACGTTATCGACTTCTGGGTCAGCTAGCATAAAGATCCCCGGAATCGCACCGTTCACTCCGGCGCGCCATTCACCAGAGTGATCGGGCTCTTCGCCGTCACAGAGATACCCACCATTCCCGTCTGGTTGAAGGCCGGTATCACAGATGTCAACATCCTCGCCGAAGTAGCAGACAGTGCCCGCGCCTGGCGCGCCATCCTGCACCTGAGTGAAGAAGTTTCGGGAGACCTCAATGAGTAAGTCGCCCTCGAATTCTGTCTCAACAAGAACCCGTGTGTTTACACCGGCGACCTCTTCCATATCGCCCGGAACGGTAATTTCTAATCGGGCATCGCCTTCCTCGTCCTCAAGCACGCTCTCACTGCCCACGACCACCGGGAAAAACCCATTGTCGATGATTAGCGAAAAGGGGCCAGCCTCCGGGTCACAAACCTCGATACCTATGTTTGTTTCAGGGCACGCTCCGCCCCCGCCGCCACCATTTTCGTCATCGCACCCCCCAATGATTAGCAAGGGTAGGGCGGCGAACACAAGAATAAATAAGAGCCTCTTATACTTGTTACTCATATGCAAGTACCTCCTATAACGTTTTCTTACGGAGAGATTACATCTACTAATTCTAACATATCATCCTTAGATAACCCGATGTTTAGGGCGTAGCGTTCCAATTCCCGTAAATCCAGTTCAAAGGCGTGTCTAGCTTCTACAAGTAGCATTTCATTTCGGAATCTTCCTCTGTGTTCAGGACTTCGAATCTATAAATCCTGAATTGTCTTTATCCATATACTATCATGGGATAATTACACGAACCTTTCCTGAACATTACATTTTGGAAAGGTAATTTTTAAAACACTAATTCGCAAAACCGAAAGAGAAAAGCAAATCACAATTTCCAAATGTCAAACAAGCTTCAATACCCAAATTTCAAATTCAAAACGAAAAATCAGTTCATTTTGGAATTTAGAATTTGTAGCTTTGGTTTTGTTTGTAAATTGGTGTTTTTGATTTGGAATTTATTTTTTCTTAGTATCTTAGTGTCTATGTGGTGGAGGTCTCCAAGAAGTTAAAGTTAAACGGGAAGGGAAACTGTGAAGACAGAGCCTGCTCCCGGTTCGCTTGAGACCTGAACGTATCCTCTGTGCGCCCCGACGATGGCATTGACAAGGCTTAAGCCCAGCCCAAGTCCTCGTTGGGACCGGCTCTTATCGCCCCTGTACAGGCGTTTCCATATTTTATCAAGCTCTTCTTGGGAAATTCCAATCCCGGTATCTTTTACGGTTATAATGACCTCTTGTTCTCTACGACAGGCTTCAATATCTATTCTTCCGCCCTTCGGGGTGTACTTGATCGCATTATCAAGTAGATTTGCCAGAACCTGTCGTATCCAGTTGCGGTCGGCAATTAAGTAAAGCTCCTTAGGAAAACCGGTATATACTGAAACTCCCTTTTCCTCAGCGGTATAACCGTAGAGCTCGACGATATCATCTATCAGGGGCGCGACATTCATCTCTTCTGGATCCAGTTTCATGGCTCCAGTCTCTGCTTCCGATATATCCATAAGTGTATTTAACATTATGAGAATCCGTTCGGACTCCTCTATACAATCGCTCAATGCTTCCCGTAGAACCTCTGGTTTCTGCTCGGACTGTAATGCCATTTCAGCTGTGCCTCTCAATCTCGTTACAGGAGTTCGTAAGTCATGAGCAACATTATCCAATACGTTTCGCATTCCATTCATAAGGGCTTCCATTTTTTCCAACATCGAATTAAAGAGTGTGATCAATTCTTCGTGCAGCTTATCAGTTTGATTGACTGGAACTCTCACATCTATTTTGCCGCTCGCGACAATTGAATTAAGCGTACCTATAAGTTGTCGAATCGGATTCAGGGCGCGGTCGGCAATAAATACTCCGCCTAAATAAGCAAACAGAATTATAGGGATGATTGCGATCAAATATACTTTACGAACCCTCCTCAAAAGATCCTCCCGCTCTACTATTTTTTGACCAAGTTGCAAAGTCGTACCGTCGGACATACGTAGAGAAGTTATTTCAAATTCATTCTCGCCATCTCCGCCTTTTAGAACTTTCCACTCTTTGTCTTTGGGATATCCGCTTTTTTCAAGTTGCTGAATGCTTAAAGTTGACCATTCCTTAGGGATTCTAGAAATAATTGGAATATAATTGCTTCCGGTTAGGCGAATTAGAAAGGCTTCTTCCTCGTCTTCAAACACATCCTGTCGTAAAGCTTTCAATCCTTCTCCCTCATAGATCTCTCTAAGATCATTGATGTCCTCTTCGATTTCCTTTCTGCTTTGACCGTGGATAAAAGAAGAGATGACAGTATATGCGTAAACATTTATTGCAAGCGAGCTAATGATGAAGAAAATGGTGTACCAAGTTATGAGTCTGAAGCCGGTTGATTTCAGTAAGAGTTTAGGATTCTTTAAGAACATAACCCACCCCTCGTATAGTGTGAATCATCTTTTTCTCAAAGTCTCTGTCAATTTTATCTCGCAATCTGCAAATTAGTACATCCACTACATTCGTCTGCGGGTCAAAGTTGTAATCGTAGACATGCTCCATAATCATGGTTTTGGAAATCACCCTGCCTGGATTACGCATGAGGTATTCGAGCAAGGCAAATTCACGGGGTTGCAGGTAAATCTTTCTATCTGCCCTGCTAACCTCGCGGGTTAGGAGATCAATAGAGATGTCTCCAACTGCTAAGCGGGCAGGCTCCAGAGTATTGCCGGCTCTGCGGATAAGTGCCTGCACACGTGCGATAAGCTCCGAAAAGGAAAATGGCTTCGTTAAGTAGTCGTCGCTTCCCGTTTGAAGTCCTTTGACCCGATCATCCACGGAACGCTTTGCACTCAGGATGATCACAGGGGTATTCACCCTTTGCCGCCGAAGCTCTTCGATAAGGCTCAGACCGTCAAGTTTGGGCAGCATTATGTCAATGACTGCAGCATCGTAAGACTCGTGCAGAGCCAGATGAATGCCATCCTCGCCGTCGACCGCGTGGTCGACTGCAAAGCCTGCCTGTTTAAGTCCATTTACGACGAAAGAGGCAATCTTTTTATCGTCCTCTATAACTAGTATTCTCATAAATTTACCTAATTCATAATAACTCAAATATAGTCTTACGACGAGTCTACCGACATACTATTGTAAACGTTGAAGTAGGTCGTTTTCTATACACCGATAAATAAATTACAAACCAAGGATTCCTGTTCCTAAGTATCTTAAATAAGCGTATAAATCATTAACGGAGTAAGAAAAATTGATTCTAAAGACATCGTTGGCCACATACGGTCAGTAATTTGTTTATTTGATTGACCTATAGATGGGGGGGGATTCAGACAAATCACCTGGCAGTGACTTATGATGGATTTCGCGGTAGCGCTAGATACGAAGCCACATTACCTCGCTCGAGCAACTAACCCCCTCCTAGCCGCGTTAGAACCCTCTGACATTGTGTAGTATTTTGAATTTAACATGGGTAAAAGCCTTGTCTCCCTAATTCGGATTGGTATAAATAGGCTTACCACTATTTTTATAAGGGTATATAATTAAATTTGGCAGACAAAAAAAATGCTTGCTATCCCATGACTTTTTAGTGTAAAATTGAATAGGGTTTAGATTTCTTTTCATTAAATAACCGCATCGTCGGAGGTCTAATAAATGAAATTCGGAATATATTTGAAGAATAGAAGAAAGCAGAAAAACATCACTCAGGAGGATTTAGCTCGCGCACTGAACGTTTCCAGTGTCTTTATTCATCAACTTGAAACTGGAAAAGTCGACGCACCTTCCCTTGAAAGATGTCAGCAAATGGCAGATATCCTTGGATTGAAATTCGAAGAGTTTTGGAATGTGGCTAGAAATGAAAGGTTAAACAAATTTATGGAGAGGGAAGGAATTTTTCAGGATGCCATACAAGTTCTTACTGAAAGTGAAAAAATGCTTGTAAGGTTGTATAGAACCCTTGACTCCGAGATGAGACGCGATTTTACTGGGATGATTTACATGCTTCTCAGGCGTTCTGAAAATGACAATGTTCAGGAGATCCTTGAAGAGTTTATGAAATGCGCATAACGAATAAATTAGTGACAATTGCACAAGCTATTGGGATCGAGCTTTGCATATTTGCTCTTGTTGGCCTTGTATTTCTTTTTCAGTTTGACAGAGCAAAGAATGAACTTGTGAACAAGACCAAGGCAATTGCTGAAACCATTGGTGAGCAGGCAAGCAGTTTCTTTACTCATGTTGGCAATAAAGCAACCAGCGATGAGTTCTATCTTTTTCTTGATGATAGGCTTGGCAGGAAAAAGCTCTTCAATACGTTTGAAATTGCCCCTAAATTTTTCAGTGTTGTTGTGAAAAAAGATGTGGAGACCGGTATGTCTTCAGGTTATTTTATGGAGGATTTTTATCCTGAGCGAGGTTATTCGGTAAAAAAGAAAAATGGCGTAATTTCTGTGTCGGTACCTTTTACTATTGAAGAAGATAGCGAACCATTCGGCATTGTTAAAATAGATTCAGATACTAAGGCTATACTAAAGAAGGTATTAGCGGATAACTTTCTACTGTATGCGGCGATGCTCGTCGTTCTTAATAACCAGGCGTTCATTGTCTATTTCCTTTTGAGGAAAAAGAAGGAGGTAGTTTTTGAAAAGGGATATATCAAAGAGCATTCATTGGGTTCACTAAGGCTCATGCATAAGATTCTGGGAGAAATGATTGAAGATCATATGACCGAAGGTGAGGGGCAACCAAGTAAGAAGGAATCCAGGAAGAATGTAATTTCAATTACTGACATTGCTGATAAGAGAAATAAATGAAAAAACCTGTATCTCTGATAATTTTAACTTCTCTTCTAATGATGATAATTTGGGGATGTGCATCCCCCAATCAAGATGGCGCTGTTACATTGGACGGACCTATTCTTGAGAGCATTAATCAGGATGGCGATCTGCAATTTAACGGTTCAGTTGTGAACAATGGCGATGGTCCAGTACATTCAGTTTTTGTGCTGATTACCTTAATGGACGATAGAGGAAATGTTGTCGGCGCGAATTCTGTGCAGGTTGGTGATGTAGAGCAAGATGACGTTTTATTTCCGGGAGAAAGAAAATTTTTCTCGGTTACAGTGAACGCTGACCCTTCCGAAGTGGTCACAAAAAATGTGGAAATATTTTCTGATCCTGCTGACGAATTTTAACCTGATCTAATAACCTCCAACGAATCACTTAAATTCAAAACTTTTCCCCCAAAATTTAAGGCAATAATTTAGACAAATAGATTGAACTTTTCTTTAATCTATCTTTGTTCTATAATCATTACAATACTCTAGCATGATTAATTCATTTATAACAAGCAGTGAAAGGTGCCCTGTGGATTGTGGCATTTATATACTCCACCTTTTTATAGTCTTAAAGCTCAGGGGCAATTTTGAATACTTTTATACGCCTAGTACCTTCGTAAGGTCTTTTAATGATGCAACTAGTTAAGGGCGGAAGCTGTAATTACCACCCCAAGAAATAGAAGTGAAGGGGCAACAGAATGGCTCAAGTTACTAATAATATTGAGAAACTGAGATTGGAGAACGAGCGCTTAAGAGAAAGGCTTATTAACAGCGAGGAAAGGTATCGTACATTATATGAAGAAAATCCCAGCATGTATTTCACTGTCGATGCCCTGGGTACGATTAGGTCTGTTAATTCGTTTGGTGCCGACCAACTTGGTTATACGGTCGAAGAGCTAATAGGTAAGTCTGTTCTTATGGTATTTCATCCTGAAGAGCATGAAACTGTGACTGAGCAATTAAAAAAATGTTTGCAGAATCCTGAAAAATCATATCAATGGGATTTTCGAAAGATCCGTAAGGATAACACGGTATTGTGGGTTCGAGAGTCCGCTCGTGTCTTCGTGGGAGACGACGGAAAAAAGTTCATTATGATAGTATGCGAAGATGTCACTGAAAATAAGCGGGCGGAAGAATCCCTGAAAAGGGCACATGGCGAATTAGAGAAAAGGGTTAGCGAAAAGACTTCAGATTTACTAAGAACAAATGAATCATTACAGGCGGAAATCAGAGAACGCGAGAGGACGGAAAAAGAGCTTAAAATAATAAATAGCATAACTCAAGCAATGAACCAGTCCTTCGATCTGGACGAAGTATATAGGATTGCACTAGATAAGGTCGTAGAACATGGTTATGTGGACATTGCGTGTATTTATCTAGTCGATCATGCGAAAAATGAAGCTGTTCTTCAAGATCATAGGGGCTTTCCTGATAATTTCCTGCAAAAAGCCTCGAGGATCCCCAAACCCAAAGGGGTTACATGGAAGGTTATAAATTCTGGTCAAATTTTAAACGTTAGCAACGCAAGTCAGAATAAGGACGTGGGGCCGGCCGGGCGTGACTTAGGATTTCGTAGTATGTTGGGAATTCCCATAAAGCTTCAGACCAAAACTTTAGGTGTAATCTGGCTGCTAAGTTATACGGAGCACGTTTTTACAAAACGTGAGGTGGAATTACTCGTGGCGATTGGAGATCAAATTGCAATTGCCGTAGCAAGAGCGAATCTCTACAGAGACCTAACCAGAAAGACTCGAAATGAGACGATAATATCGACCGTGACAAGGAGCATCCACAAGTCGCTAGACCTTCAGGAGGTTCTTGAAAATTCAGTTGATGCGCTGAGTACATATGTCGACGTGGTGGATCATGTTGCGATATACCTGGTTGAGGGAGACAAGGCCGTTATGACGGCTTATAGAGGTCATCCTGATTGGTTTGTTAACAGGGTCAGGCTGATTCCGTATCCCAAAGGTTTTACCTGGAAGACAATAATCGATGGGAAGCCGATCTATTGTCAGGATGTAGAGAAAGATGACGTAATTGGTCCGGCTGGTAAGGAAGTTGGCACAAAGAGTTACGCTTCGATGCCAGTACGATACCATGGCAAAACCGTCGGTAGTATAAATGTGCATTCATTCCGTAAGCATGCATTTGATGATGAGGACTTAAGGTTATTAGAGACAGTCTCAACCCAGATCGAGGTAGCCATCGATCATGCCAATCAGGCAGAGGCTATCAAGAGTTCGGAGCAAGCGCTGAGAGAAAATCTTGCGCAATTATCCAAAAGGAATCGCTATGAGACAATAATAAGTGCCGTTACACGATCTGTCCATCAGTCTATAAACCTGATGGATGTGCTAGACAATGCAGTTGAAGCAATGCATGAAAATATACACGGTTGTCACAATGTCTCTATATACATGGTCGAAGGACAAGAAGCGGTCATGAAGGCACATCGGGGTTATCCAGAATGGTTCATAGAAAAGCTTGGGAGAATACCGCATCCCCGAGGTTTTACGTGGAAAACAATCATAGAAGATAAACCACTATATGTAGCCGATGCTGAAAAAGATGGGGTCATCGGCCCTGCGGGATTACAGGTGGGAACCAAAAGCTATGCCTCTATGCCTATTAGGTATGAAGGTAAGTCGTTAGGAAGCATTAATGTCAATTCTCTTGATTTTAATGCTTTTGACGAAGAGGATTTGAGATTGCTTGATATTGTCGCAACACAGATAGAGACAGCAGTAAATAATGCCCGGCAGGCGGAGGTTTTGAGACAGTCAGAAGAACGGTATAGAATCCTTTTCGATCAGTCACCCTTGGGTGTATGTATCATTGATAGAGAACTTAAAATAACGAGGTGCAATGATCAATTGGTCAAAATCTTTAGATCTTCTCACGACAAAATAATTGGGCTTGACTTGAATAAGCTAAAGGACAAGACCTTTGTACCTCTGGTACAAAAGGCATTTGAAGGAAGCACACATCATCATGAAAGCTTTTATCAGCCGACCACCAGCGATGCAAATTTGTGGTTATCTGCGATAGCTTCTCCGCTTCGCGACTCGGACGGGAAAGTGGTCGGTGTTATGGGAGTGGTTGAAGATGTAACTGGACGAATGCAAATAGAGAAAGCTTTTAGGGAAAGCCAAGAGAGACTAAGCTACATGTTCGAAAACACACCGAACGTGGCTATTCATGGCTATGATGCCGAGGGACGTGTTATATACTGGAACAAAGCTGCTGAAGAAATATTTGGATGGAGTAAAGAAGAAGCAATAGGAAAGACACTGGATAAATTGATATTGGGTGAAAAATCAACAAGTGAATTTCATTCCACTTTAAAGAAAGTAGCTGAAACTAATAAACCATCTGGTCCATCTGAATGGAATTTCACAGATCGTCATGGTGAACAGGGGACCGCATATTCAACTGTATTTTCCATACCATCATCGAGTGGAAAACATGAGTTTATATGCTTGCATGTCGATATTACTGAGAGAAAGCGTCAAGAGCGCCAGATACATCATATGGCAATGCATGATTATTTGACCGATCTTCCAAACCGCCGCGCGCTTCAAGCTGATTTGGATAGTTTGCTGAAGGATTCTAATGCTTTAAGAAAACATGCGTTGGTCGTCATGGACTTAGACAATTTTAAACTGATAAATGATACGCTTGGTCACATGGAAGGCGATCAGGTTTTAATAGATCTGACGAAGGTCCTGAGGAATGCGATGCGACCTAGTGATTTTTTAGCCAGAGTCGGTGGTGATGAGTTTGCCTTGTTAATTCGGGACGTTTCACGAACTCAAGTAAAATCAATAGCAGCAAGATTTTTGGAGGTAATAAGAGGACAGACTTACTACCTTAAAGGCTATAGTTTTCAAATCAACCTAAGTGTTGGAATTTCCTTAATTGATAGTAAGTCGGATCCTCAAATGATCATGGCATGGGCCTATGCTGCACTCGCTGAAGCAAAGTATGAAGGGAAAAACCGAATCATTGTTTATAATTCAAAAGATTACAGGGGAGGGAAGTCAGATCGGGCTGTTCAGTGGGGCATCAGAATCAATGATGCATTACAAGAGAATCGCTTAAGACTCCACTATCAGCCTGTTGTGACAATCAATAATTGTGAGGTTTTATACACAGAGGCTTTGGTTCGTATGGTTGAAGGAGATAAAAGTATAATATATCCAAAAGCGTTTATTCCTGCCGCCGAGCGTTTCGGACTGATGTCTAAAGTTGATAGGTGGGTGGTGGAGAGGGTTGTTAGTTCTATACGTAAAAAAGATGGAGGGAAGATTTTTATCAACCTATCTGGTTCAAGTCTGAGAGATGAATCACTGCTTACATTTATAGAAAATTCCCTAAAGGGAAGTAAAATAATCTCAAATCATATTGGCTTTGAAATCACCGAGTTCACCAGCATCACGAATATCGATCGATTAAAACATTGGATGATTAAATTAAGAGAATTTGGTTGTCAGTTCGCACTTGATGACTTTGGAATGGGTTACTCTTCATTTGCTCATTTAATTGATCTGCCGGTGGATTTCGTAAAAATTGAAAGTTCTTTCGTAAAAAGATTGGATACAGATCCAACAAGTGGTGCTATAGTGAAAGCAATATTAACAGTATCCCGTTTAATGGGAAAAGAAGTCATTGCCGAGGGAGTCGAGACTGAAGCGGTTGCAAACATCCTGCGTAGGCTGAAAATAAAATATGGTCAGGGTAATTATTGGAGATCAGTGTCTGACGAAAACACAATTATTTACTGAAAAAATATCATACCAATAATTTTAAACCCGTTGTAATTGGTTTTAGTTTGCCTTTCTGACTGTATGTTTTCACAGAATTAACAGTATGAAATATGATAATATTACGGAATGCCAAATTTTAATTTATTTAATAAATGCCGAGAAATCGGGCTACTTATAAATTGCGTTACTTCTTAGAACTGAAATATCTATTGAATCTTTTGAAAAAGAATGTTTTAATCTTGTGGAAGCTTAACGTATTGATTATGATGTATAATTTCTCTGGTTATATTTGCTCTAAAGTAGGGTTTAAACATTTTTTTAATATTATAAATTAGTAGTTGCAAATACTTAATGAATATGTTTAAATCATAACTGTAAAAAAGGAGAATGAATTGCTTTTTGGAAAAAGAGAAGTCGCAGGACTCGATATAGGTTCAAGTGCAATAAAACTTGTCGAGATCAGGGAAACAAGGCAAGGATATCAACTAAAGAATGTTGGAGAATCATTGCTTCAACCTGAGGCCATCGTCGATAAGGTTATTAGGGATCAAGACGCAGTAATAGATGCCTTATCTTCGCTCATTGATAATCTCAAGTTTAAGACAAAAAACGTGGTTATTTCAATTTCTGGAAACTCAGTAATCATAAAGAAGGTAAGTCTTCCTGCTATGAATGACGATGAGTTACGCGAAGCGATCCCGTGGGAACTTAAGCAGTTTATACCACAGAATATAGAAGATATAAATTATGATTTCCAGGTTCTACCGGGTGAGGATTCAGAGGGAACGATGGAGGTGCTTATAGCTGCTGCAAAGAAAGATTTGACAAATGGCTACATTCAGATCGTAAATGAGGTTGGATTGAATCCTGTAGTAGTGGATATCGATTTATTTGCCCTTGAAAACATGTATGAAGCTAATTACTCGGAAGCAAATGGAATTCTGGCCTTAGTTAATATAGGTGCTGCGATCACAAACATAAATATTTTAGAGAACGGGATTTCGATCTTTGCAAGAGACTTGGCCATGGGTGGTAATCAGTTTAACGAATGGACCCAGAAGGAGCTAGGGCTTGGGTTCGAGGAGTCAGAAATATTGAAATTATCTCTGGGGACTAAAGCAGTTACAGCAGAGTTGAATAGGATTGCTAACGATTTTAGGGAGTCTATTTGCGGAGAAATTAAAAGAACCTTAGATTTTTTCTCGTCGACATTTTCAAAACAGAAGGTAGAGAAGATAATGCTTGGAGGAGGCTCTTCAAAGGTTCCCAGCTTGGGGTCAGAACTCGAGAAGATCACACATTGTAAGGTAGAAGCGGTTAATCCATTTAGAAACATAATGTATAGTGTGAGTGATTTTGATCCTGAATATATTAAGGATATAGCTCCCAAAATGGGTGTTGCTGTTGGACTTGCCCTAAGAAAAGTAGGAGATAAGTTTTGATTAGAATAAATCTTTTACCCGGGGGAGAAGTAGAGGCTAGAAGAGTTGGTGATCTTATTGTGGGTGGCCTCGTAATATTTGCCGTATTAGTTTCGATTTTAGCGCTACACCTGTACCAGGCTAAATCATTGAGGGACGTGAGTAAAGAGGCGCTTAGGGTCCAGAAGAGGATAAACGATCTGGAGGAGGTCAAGAAGAAAGTTGAAGCCTTTAAGGCAAAAAATGTGGAGCTTGAGCGCAGGATCAAATTAATTGAGTTATTGGAGCAAAATCGTGCAGCTCAATTATATGTCATGGAGTCATTGGCAGAGGCGATTCCTCAAAGGGCTTGGATCGATAAATTCACTGAAAAAGGCAGCAACGCGAAAATTGAAGGGATCGCCTGGAATGAGTTCACGGTTTCAGATTTCATGAAAAGCCTTAAATCTTCAAATTATTTTAACGACGTTGAACTTGTCTCGATTCAGAAAAAGGAGATGCAAAAATTACCATTGAGGAGTTTTGAGATCGAGTCAAACCTCAACTTTTCTGGGGAGGTCGTAGACGATAGTAAGAAGGAAGATATTACAAATACAAGTAAGAAAAATAGCAAGACGAATCTTTGAACAAAATGGAAAAGTTAACTGAATTTGTTGAGTCAATTCAAGAAAAGCCCCTTCGCACCAAGATTGCTATACTAGCGGGAATAGTAATAGTACTTGCTGGAGCCTATTGGTATTTTTTCTGGTCGCCTAAGGCGGAGGAGCTAACAGCTGCTAGGGCTAACCTGCAGCGACTGCAAAAAAAATTAGATGAGTATGAATCAATTGCAAGGGAACTCCCAAAGTTTGAATTAGAGTTCAAAAGGTTGAATAGGGAGTTTGAAATAGCTTCTCTGAAGCTACCACAAGAGAAAGAGATCCCCACTCTGATCGACGGGGTCTATGCTCAAGTATCCGCTTCGGGGTTGGAGCCTATCAATTTTGTTCCGAATAAGGAGGTAAAAAAGGACATATATTCGGAAATTCCCATTCAGATGAAAGTTGCGGGATCGTACGCACAGTTAGCGATTTTTTTTGACAGGATCTCCAGCTTGCCGCGGATAGTAAATGTGAGGGATCTAAGCCTAAAGCGTGATGACAAGGTGAGCAAAGATAATGATATTGTTTTGACCGCTGACTTTACTACGGTTACATTTCGAGTGCTCCCGGTTCCGGAGGATTTAGGAGAGTCGACGGATACCGGAAAGCGGAAAGGAGAATGAAATCGGAAGAAATGATTTGTAGAATTACAAAAGGATCGAAGTATCTTGAAATTATTGTTTTGCTTTTTATGTTGACCAGTGTCTGTTCTTTGGTCGCTAGAGCAGAGGAACCTGTCACTGAGGAAAATATGGATACCAGTCCATCTATCGAGAAATTAGATAACCAGAGCAATCCGGAGTCTAAAGCCGAAGTCGGTAACCCTGTGGCCAATCGAGATCCATTTAAGCCCTTTATAAAAATCATAAGCGAACAAGAAGAAGAGACCGGAACTGGTTCATTGGTTCCGCCTATTAAAAGGTATGAACTCCAAGAGTTTAGAATAGCTGGGATCTTGTGGATCGAGGGTGAGCCAAGGGCGATGGTGGTCGATCCCGAGAAGAATACATATTATCTGGCGGTTGGAGATGAAATCGGAAATAAGGGCGGAGTGATTCTGGAGATCAGAAACAGCGGCATTTTGGTAAAAGAAACTAGGCATTACGAAGACTTATTTGGTGAAGATAAGGTGGAGGTCAGAAAAGTTGTTCTTAGCTTTCAAGAATAGTCTATAATTATAAATGTTAACACATTTACTACATCTTTATAGGAGGATGGCTTGGTGAATGTTGATAGACGGTATCTCATATACATTATTTTTTTCTTAATCTATTCCGTATTTGTTTCTGGTTTTGACCTAACTGCGTCCGAACATCAAACTAACAATAAAGATTACTCGGTGGCCAATCCTAACCCGAGTACGTTAGTAGATTCGGGCGGAAATCACTCGGAGTTAAATGTTGCTCAGAATCAGGGTTCAGGCATGGAGTCTGAACCTCCGGCACCTGTCGAAACGGAGGCAATAAATTCCGTCGAAAGCATTAATTTTGATGTTGAGGACGGCGCCGGCATTGTGACTATCATGACCTCTGAAAGGGCTTCATATGAAGAACTACCGAGGGAAGGCAATACGTCTAGGATAAAACTGCTGAATGTCGTTCTTCCGGCGAATCTCCAGGTATCACGTGATGTAAGTGAATTCGACAGTCCTTTAAATTTTGTTTCCTCATTCAGGGACCCTGCCTCAGAAAATAATACGATAATTGTCTTAGAGCTTAAAGAAGATGTTCCTATGTTGACTGATCAGAGTAACAATTTGTTGACTTTGAGATTTCAGAAACCACCAGAATTAGAAGGGGAGCCCGCTAGAGAGGAAAGAGAGATTTGGGCATTTGATTATCGTGTCGCAGCTACGCCGGGTGCCCAAAAAGAGTATCGCGGAGAGCGTGTCTCTTTTGATTTCAAAGATGCGGATATCAGAGATGTATTCAGGATTCTTGCAGATATAAGCGGATTTAATATTATAATTGCGAATAATGTTACGGGAACTGTAACCCTAAAGCTCTCGGATGTCCCTTGGGACCAGGCGCTTGATGTAGTCCTTGAAGATGCTGGGTTGGGAGCAATTGTTGAGGGCAATGTGATGAAGATTGCCCCGCTTGCAACCCTACAGAAAAGACAAACTGAAATACTGGCTGCCGCCAGATCTAAAGAGCAACTTGAACCACTTGAGACGAGACAGGTATTCGTAAACTATGCGAGGGCTGAGGAGTTAGTGCCACTCGTTGACCCACTGTTATCGCCGGGAGGTAGTATTAGAGTAGATACCCGCACTAATAGCATATTGCTAACGGATACCGTATCCAGGGTTGGAGATGTAGAAGATCTAATAACTAGTTTAGACACCAGGACGCCTCAGGTTCTAATTGAATCCAGGATTGTGCAGGCAACTCTCGATTTCATTAGGGAGCTGGGAGTGCAGTGGGGTCTAAACTACCGGGCATCAGCGGCAACGGGAAATCCCACTGGAGCAACCTTCCCCTCCAGTGTTGATGTTGGTGGAGTGAATGTTGGGGCTCCCTTTGGAACGGCAGCTGATAATTTCATAATTGATCTTCCGGCTGCAGTAGGTACAGCCGGGGGTGGTGCGATAGGCCTAGTGCTTGGCAGTCTTACCGGTTCCTTCGATCTTGATATAAGGCTTTCAGCATTGGAGAATAAGGGTGATGGGAGGATTTTATCATCTCCTAAGGTATTGACGCTTGATAATCAGCCTGCAAGGATTGAGCAGGGAGTCTCAATACCATTTCTGAGTGTCTCTGCTGCAGGTACACAGACTCAATTTGTCGATGCCACTTTAAGACTTGAGGTCACTCCACACGTTACGAATGACAACAGGATACTGATGGAAGTTCGTGTCACGGATAATGCCCCTGATCCAACTATAACTGGAGCAAACGGTCAGCCGAGTATAAGAAGGAATGAGGCGGAGACACAAGCCCTCTCGTCTGATGGTGAGACGATAGTAATAGGTGGGATTTTTAAAAGAGATGTATCGGAAAGGATCGCTGGTGTCCCATGGTTCTCAAGGGTTCCTCTTCTGGGGTGGCTTTTTAGACGAGAAACAACATTAGATCAAAGAAGGGAGCTGATGGTATTCATAACGCCTAGAATAGTTCGATAAATAAAAGGAGAGAGATGAATGGACATTAACTTTATGAGATTAATTTTGTATCAATTTCCTATTGCAATTATTGTTGCTATCATTGTAACAACAAACTATGGCTGCGGGTCTAACCCGCCTTTTGCCCCTTCGGGGTCGTCAGTAACGATGCTCAACCCTCCGGGAGATATATTAATACCCCCGGACGCGCTTGAACCGATAGAAGTTGAGGCAATTGTTGAGACTGAGGATGGAGAACCTTTGAATAGCGTTAGGGTATTCTGGGATCTATCATTCGCAGGCGAGAATTCTTTAGTAGCCGATACAAATGGTGATGGGTTACCGGATTCCAGGGCCCTTCAACTGGTCGACCCCACTGCATGTCCAAGCGATTGCCAGCTTGAGCCAATATCTACTTGGTTTTTCGATGGTGCTTTTGTAGATTCGCCATTTCAAACGCTGACCGATGATCGGGGAATCTCAAGAGTAATAATATTGATAACCAACCAAAACGGAACAAATATCATTGATCCGGCGACACTTGAGGTTTCAACCAGAAGCGGGTCTGTTGATGTTGTGGAGTTTTCGGTAAATGTGCCGTGATCAATCTCTAAGGAGGACGGACTGTTGAATATAAACAAGTGTGTTATACCAAATGGCTATTCAGGATTAGTAGCGATCTTTTTAGCTTTCTTTATGATGATTTTTGCGTCTTCATGCATCGAGGGTGTGGATGGTCAGAGTTCGAATGGTTCTGGTTCAGATAATCCTATTGGCACTCAGCAAATATTGGTAACTGCCTTTCCGGCGGCCGCCTTCGGAAATGCCTGTGACTTTATTGATATAGAGGCGCTTTTTAACGAATTACTCACGCCGGATGGCGCGACGATACGCGTAGCCCTCACCGGTTCGGATCTTCCTTTTAATTTAAGGGGCTGCATTACATCTTTCGATCCCGTTGTCATAGATGGGCTGGCAGGAGGTATCTATTTGGGTGGTCCGTTAATTGGTATTGGAGACCTGGGGTTTGTGAATGTAGCGGTAACGTCGACGCTTCAAGGTGGTACATCGGCATCTAATTTCGCTACTGTTTTTATTCAAGGGGTTGGCATCGCTTCAATTACGGGTCCGGATATGGACATGATCACATCAGACCCGGACGTGTTTGCTACAATTATCGTCGATACTATTGGCATACCTCCCGGGACGATTGTTAATTTCCAGCTCACCGATAATTCATGTGGGTTTCTGAGCAATCCCACGCCGGTCCTCGGATCGGTTTTCGAAGGTTTTGCCATTGTGCAGTATAATCCCTTCGAAGGGACTGAATGTACACAAACAATTATCGTTACAATAATTCTTGCCGACCCACCTACGAAGGACCCCGATTGTCCCTCGATTCCGGTAGCGGAAAGGACGATAGAGGAGTCCATTACTTTCGACCAATTTCCTCCGCCGACGCCGACCCCGACACCACTGCCAACCCCGACACCAACCCCTGGGCCGACACCAACTCCTGGACCGACACCAACTCCTACGCCTGGCCCGTCAATAGACGTTATGGCTGCTAATAATATCATCGAGCCTGATGGCATGACTTTCGTGACCGCAACAACCAGTAACGCGCCGCCAGCTACGGCAGTTTGTTGTGATATTCCATTTCAGAGCGATCCTGAGTCTTTCCTTACTTTCATGATGATGATGTCACCGCCTGATGCCGCAGTATGTGGGCCGACAAGTACAGATGGGGAGTTTTTTAGCGTTTTAACTGGCGGAAATGTGGTTACATCACAAACCATACAAGTAAGGTGTTGTATAGATTCGAATACAGTGCCAAATATGTGTGATCCTGGAGAAGTCGAGGCCAGTGATTTTGTGGAAATAAATCCGGAGGGTGTGCCACCGCCAATATCACTTTCAGCTAATCCTTCTGTTATTCCTCCGGGTGGGCAATCTACTATTACCGCTCTGACAACCCCGCCTCAGCAACCTCCAACCGAGATCTGCTTCGAAATAATCGTAAATAGCAGTGTTCCGTCAACGTTAAATGGTGGTCCATGCGTCCCCGTCTCGTCGCTGGGTGAGGCTGTAATTGGCTTGGTAGGGGGTAATGTAATGACACAGGAGAGTGTTACGGTGCGGGGCTGCATTGATATTTCCGGGACGGTGGGTATGTGTGACGGCACTGACCCCAGTGGATTTGTCACTGTAATAATATCACCGCCAGCACCAACTCCTACTCCAGCTCCTACTCCGACTCCAGGTCCAACGCCGACCCCTGTGCCTGCTGTAACAATCCAGGCAACCAGTTCGCTCGTGCCGCCAAATGGGAATACGTTCATTAATGTGATGACTAACCAAGCTCCTCTCACTGAGCTCTGTGTTCAAATTCTTGTTGACGGTACTACCGGTGGCTCGATGATTATGGGTAATATTGGGGCGCCGCCTGTGGGTACAGGTTGTGCACTTGCGGATGCAGGCGGGGATGCCAACGGAGTCATTAATCTAACAATATCCGGTGCTGCGGTGAGCGGTCAGCAGATTAGCTTACAGGGATGTATTGATACTGCGATGAATGATATGTGCGATGGCGCTGATCCCTTGAGTTCAGTCATATTTGTAACTGTGCCATAATTAGGCCCTGTCGGTGAATTAAAATTGATAATTTGACAATATTGTTTATTGAATTCCAAAATAAACTATGTAAGTGGAGGACTAAAGTCCTCCCCTACGTTAATCAATTTTAAAATTTATACCAAAAGTAGAGGAAACCTTTAGGTTTCCAATATTCATCTTTTAATACAGTGCAACCTTCGCGTGGCCAAACGAATATCATTGAAAATGCATGGTAGTAGAAACCCTCGCGTTCCCACATGTGGAGGACTCAAGTCCTCCGCTACATTTAATGTCTTTTCCTTGACTTAACTCCAATCTTTTTGTTTAATATTACTGGTGTTTTCCACTTAAGTCTGTTAGTTTTTACAACTGACTTTACAGAGCTTCACTTTACTATCGAAATCCTGGAGGCAAATGCAATGGCAAAGGAATATGGATGTCTTGTAAATGGTAAATGGGTTAAAAGCCAGAAAAAACGTGAAGTGAAAAGCCCCTATCATGGTGAAGTAGTCGGCATTACAAATATCCCCGAACCGAAGGACTCAAAAAAGGCGCTTGACGGAGCTCAAACGGCGTTTGAAAGATTCAAAAGTAGCCCTAGCTATTCAAGAAGCAACATACTGAAAAGGATTGTGGATGGTATCGAAAAGAGAAAAAACGATTTCGCGATGGCACTAGTCGAGGAAGGAGGCAAGCCGCTGAAAACAGCAAGGGTCGAGGTTGGTCGTGCAATGACAACTTTTAGTGTTGCCGCCGAAGAAGCCAATGGGTTTTCCGGGGGGAATCTCATACCAATCGACATTGTCCCCGGGAACGAAGAAATGTATGGTCTAACGCGTAGGTTCCCACTTGGGGTGGTCATGGGTATTTCTCCCTTTAATTTTCCACTTAATCTCGTGGCTCACAAAGTTGCTCCTTCGATTGCATCGGGAAATGCCATGATACTCAAGCCTGCTTCGCAAACACCTCTGTCTGCACTTATGCTTGGTGAAGTTGTCATGGAAGCGGGACTGCCCGAAGGAGTCCTGAACATCCTCACACTGCCCGGATCTCAAATCGAACCGGTGATGGAAGATGAGAGGATAAAGAAGGTGTCCTTTACGGGGAGCGACGAGATCGGCTGGGAGCTTATGAAGAAATTCCCCAAGAAAAAGGTGACACTCGAGCTAGGGGGGAATGCAGCCACTATTATAGACGAAGACCCCCCGGATTTAGATTTCGCTGCGAGCCGGAATGCATGGGGGGCGTTTTATCAAGCTGGACAGAGCTGTATATCGGTTCAAAGGATGTATGTGCATGATAAGATTTTTGATCGATTTCTCGATAAGTTCATATCCGCCACTAAAGCGCTTAAACTGGGCGACCCCATGCTCGAAGATACCGATGTGGGGCCAGTCATTGACACTGATTCTGCGGATAGGATAATGAAATGGGTTGATGAAGCGGTGGAAAGCGGAGCGAAGCTTCTCACTGGGGGGCACAGGGATGGTAGTTTGATCGAGCCCACTGTCCTGACTGATGTCCCCGCTACGTGTAATGTGAGCTGCAACGAGGTATTTGGTCCTGTGGTCCATGTGGAGAGATATAAAGATTTCGATGAGGTCCTGGGTTGGGTAAACAACTCAAGGTATGGCCTTCAAGCCGGGGTATTTACGAAAGATATGAAAAAGATGTTTAAGGCATATAATGCGCTAAATGTTGGCGGGGTCATCATAAATGATTACCCGAGTTTCAGGGTTGAAAACATGCCTTATGGAGGTGTAAAGGATTCGGGCGTCGGCAGAGAAGGTTTACGGTATGCAATCGCAGAGATGACAGAATTAAAGCTCATGGTTGTAAATTTGAAAAACTACTCGTGAGATTAAAGTTTTCGCCGGTCATTGACGGGACGTGATTTATTTTTCATTCGAGGTAACAAGTGCGAGACCATAAAGAGGAACGTAACAAAATAGAAGAGGGGAAGCAGACCTGGGAAAAGAATTATCAAAAACATCCTAAAAGGAATACCGATTTTACTACAATCTCGGGAATCGATATGCCTCCTCTTGCTACGCCTCTGGATCTGGACGGGACTGATTATATGGATAATCTGGGATATCCAGGCTCTTATCCCTTTACAAGGGGTATTTACGACACTATGTATCAGGGAAGGCTCTGGACGATGCGGCAGTTTGCTGGTTTTGGCTCTCCGGAAGATACTAACAAAAGGTTTAAGTTTCTATTGAGTCATGGTCAAACCGGGCTCAGTACGGCTTTTGATATGCCTACTCTTATGGGTTACGACAGTGATCATACAAGGGCAACCGGGGAGGTTGGAAGAGAGGGTGTTTCAGTTTCGTCGCTTGCGGACAT
The DNA here is from genome assembly GCA_049682815.1 of Thermodesulfobacteriota bacterium. Classification (GTDB taxonomy): domain Bacteria; phylum Desulfobacterota_D; class UBA1144; order Nemesobacterales; family CSP1-2; genus DASWID01. The sequence continues at coordinate 29,852 of JBAUII010000144.1, forward strand.
GGAATCTTTATTCGATGGTATAAGGCTGGATAAGGTATCAACCTCAATGACCATAAACTGTACGGCCAGTATAATTCTGGCAATGTATCTCGTGGTTGCCGAGAAACAGGGTATTAAATGGGATAAGTTGGATGGCACAATCCAGAATGATATGCTAAAGGAATTCATTGCACAGAGAGAGTGGATATGTCCGCCAAGGCCCTCCGTAAAAGTCGTCATAGATATAATTGAGTTTTGTTCCGGGCTTGTTCCCAAGTGGCACCCCGTTTCCATTTCCGGTTACCATATCCGTGAGGCTGGTTCGACCGCTGTGCAGGAACTTGCCTTTACACTTGCTGATGGGATCGGGTATGTTAGGGAATGCATCGAGCGCGGTCTTCAAATAGACCAGTTTGCTCATCAACTATCTTTCTTTTTCAACGTCCATAACGATTTTCTTGAGGAGATTGCTAAATTCCGCGCGGCACGAAGGCTCTGGGCACGTATCATGAAAGAGCGATTCGGGGCTAAAACTCCAAAATCTTGGATGCTGAGAACTCACGCGCAGACCGCTGGATGCAGTCTTACGGCTCAGCAGCCCTTGAACAACATCGTCAGGGTTTCGATTCAAGCCCTGGCGGCGGTACTTGGCGGAACACAGTCCCTGCATACGAATTCCATGGACGAGACACTTGCGCTGCCGACCGAAGAAGCGGTAACAGTCGCTCTTAGAACGCAGCAGATAATCGCGGAAGAGAGTGGTGTTGTGAATTCAATTGATCCCCTCGGTGGAAGCTATGTCATTGAATCTCTTACTAACCGGATGGAGAAGATGTCTCTCGATTACATCCGAAAGATAGATGAACTGGGGGGAATTATCGAGGCCGTTGATAAAGGATTTCCTCAAAAAGAGATTGCTGATGCATCATATAAGTACCAGAGGCAGCTTGATATTGGTCAGAAGGTCATAGTTGGAGTAAACCATTACAAAGTTAAAGAGGAAACGGCATTCCCGACGCTAAATATTGATGATATGGTCGAAAAAGAGCAGAGAAAAAGGCTCACTGCAATTAAGGGAAAAAGAAGCAACAGGGCGGTAAGAAAACATCTTCAAGCGATAACCAGGGCGGCTAAGAAGGGAGAGAACTTGATGCCATTTATAGTAGATGCTGTTAGAGAGTATGTGACTGTGGGTGAAATTAGCGATGTCTTCAGGGAAGTGTATGGCGTATATAGAGATCCCGGTTATTTTTAACTACATGATCCACGATGCAAGATCCATGATACATGATTTGTTTTTCTTCTTTTATCCTGCATCCTGCATCTTGAATCGTTCATAGTTTTCCAGTTCATCCTAGGTCAGACTGGTATGAGGAGACAGTTATGGGAGAAGATAGAAGAGTAAGGATCTTGATCGGTAAAGCCGGTTTGGATGGGCATGATAGGGGTGCAAAAATAGTCGCGAGGGCTCTGAGAGATGCTGGATTTGAAGTAATCTACACGGGTCTTCACCATACGCCCGAAATGATTGTGGAGACCGCGATTCAGGAAGACGTCGATGCGATTGGATTGAGTATTCTTTCGGGAGCTCATAACTATCTGTTCCCCGAGGTAACTAGGTTATTAAAAGAAAAGGGAGCCGATGATATAGCGGTATTTGGCGGTGGTATTATTCCCGAAGGAGATATAGTCGGACTTATTAAGCATGGTGTAATGGCAATATTCGAACCGGGTACACCAACTGGTGAAATAATTGATTGGGTAAAGAAGAACGTAAAACCTAGGAATCCATAAACGCTATCATTGGTTAGATATGAAATGCTTAATTTGTGAAAAGAGAAAGGGGAAAAGGCATTGTCCTGCAAAGAATGGATACATATGTCCGATATGTTGCGGAGAGAAAAGAGGCGTAGAGATAAATTGTCCCCTTGATTGTACCTATTATGTTGAGGGGCAGAAATATCAACAGGAGAAGGTATCAAGGCAAAGGCTTAGAAAAGAGGGTGTTGGTTCATTTATCAGGCGGGCGGAGATGTACAACAAGAATCCCGAGATCTTTAACGACATAGAGATTGCGTTTGTAAATGTTTTTCGGACTAACAATAGAATTAGGAACGTTGATTTAGCAGAAGGTCTTGGGCTAGTTCTCAAAACGCTTGATACGGAGAAGAGAGGGCTAGTTTATGATCACAGATCCGAAAATTCCTTTGCAAATGAGATATCCGATCGTGTAATCAAAATCATCAGGGAATATAAAGACAATATAGAATTAGGGAAGTCCAGGATTTCCATTGATTATGGAAGAGAGATTGTACAGGAATTTCTGAATGAAGTAGAATTCTTTATCGAAAACGAAGTAAACCCAAGGAGCTATTTTATCCATATTCTCAGGTATCATCCTCAAAGAGTTGAAACTTCGCAAGGTGCCGGCAATATAATTCTTGCATCATAAAGAAAAATCCGTATCAAAATCCTTTCTTAAAATATCGAACAGGTGCTATTAGCCTCCTGAAAATTAAAAGCGAAGATTCGCTCAATTGATTGGCATCGTGCAATTTCTAAGATCAAAACGGGTAACTTAGGTAAGGTTTATGTTTTAATTATCATCGATTAGTTTTTTGGCAGGGAATACGACCTAAGCTTTGTCCCCGCCTGCTGACGCTATACCGATTATTGCGGCTATTACTAGAACAACTGCCCCAATTTTTAAGTATAGCTTCCAGTCGATTGACATGCCGATAGATAACGCATAACCCACAATAGCGAGTAGTATAATACTTATGATTGTACTCCCAATTATGTTTGTTTTCAGCATGCACGACCCTCCAAGCAGTATTAACCGTAAGAACTCGTCAGCGGGGAATACTATCTGAGAAATAACCAAAATTCAAATCTATCGCGACGATACTCTGTACAAAAAGCTGCGGAGTGTCAGCACCTAACGGATCGACGTCTCATTTCGTAGCAGTGGCATCTGTGGCGAAGTCATTGCTGTCGATGCTACATAATTCGGGGACAGTACCTTAGATTTTGAATGGGCATTCAAAAAATTGCGTTAAGAGGGTTAATGTCATAGTAAGTCATGCTGAACTTGTTTCAGCATCTCTCTTTAAATTAGATCCTGAAATGAATTCAGGATGACCGGGTTGTGGTTGGATTAAATATTTCAGTCGTTATGTCATCCCCGAAATCAGTAGTCGGGGATCCAGAGGCAAAAGCATGGATTCCCGCCAACGCCTGTCCTCGAAATCCTTGATCGGGGAATCCGCGGGAATGATAAAAAGGGGACAACAGCCCTTGATTTTTGTTTCTTTGTACCTGTGCTGAACTCGTTTCAGTATCAAGACAAAGAAAACAAAAAATTAAACAATGGATCCCCTATTAAAACACTTGAGGATGGCGGGAGA
>JBAUII010000145.1:0-1762 GCA_049682815.1 Thermodesulfobacteriota bacterium
GAATAGGAATATTCCTTCAAACCCTACAATGAGCCCCAATCCGCAGGCTCCCCGAATGGCCTCTATGTCGTTCACATTGCGGGCCATCAGGTCTCCGACAGTTCTCTTTGAAAAAAAGTTGAAGTCTAAACTCTGGAGATGGGAAAAATATTCATTTCTCAACGTGTATTCTATTTTTCTTGCCGCCCCGAGTAAAAAATATCGCCAAAAAAAACCAAATAAGCCCATGATAAGCCCTATTATCAGAAAATATACGGCGTAGATAGCGATCTCTTTAGCCCTGGCATTACCCGCGGTCAATAAGTCGACAACCCTTTCTACAACCATTGGAATTGAAATTTGTGCGAGATCGACAACGGATAAAGCAAAAAGGCCTAAAAGTATCGATAACTTGTGCGCACTGAGTAAAGATCTGAAAGATGCTGTCTTGTTCAACGTTAATTCCCTGCTAAGCTAAATTACATAAGTACTCTGTAAAATTAATCAAGTATTAATCAAATAAACGCTCGCTTCAATACAAGTGGTGACTTGTTTATAACACAAGTTTCGCACGCTCCCAATTGATTAGCAAAATTTGTATACGAAATACTCGCAGCAAATTCATAGATGGACGAAGACGTAGTGATTTACTGCAGCTTCCCACAGGTTATTCATTTTCAAAGAATTTTTATATGATCTAACTCGTGCTCCTTGAAATAGATATATTAATGTGATATTCTGAAAATTTGAGAATTGTTTTCTATCATATCTTCCAGAAAACGTTTTATTCGTATATAATGCAAAGATTGTCGGGAAATCTAAATCATGAAAAGAGAAGATAATCGAAACAAGAGTTATTGGGACATTTATCAGGATCTAATCTTATTGAAAAGGAGGACGATACAATGAGTAGAATGCAGGTTTTTAAAGCCCTAATAGCGGTACTGATTTTGAATGTTATGGTCTTTGCGTTTATTACTGGTTGCGATGACGAGGATGGGGGAGGGGGAATGACCTGTTGTCAAATTCTTGAGACTTGTCAAGGTAATATAGGTCAACAGAACTGTACTGATCAGGGAGGGGAATTTTTTCAAAATGCACAATGTTTCGAGGATGTTGGATTATGTATCGCGGAAGCTACCCCGACCCCGACCCCAACTGCAACTGCAACTCCAACTCCTGCTGGAAGTCCGACTCCGACTCCTACAGCAAGTCCAACCCCGACTCCTACCGGAAGCCCAACCCCGACTCCTACTGCAAGCCCGACTCCAACTCCAACCCCGGTTCCGGGAGCTTGCGAGGGTGTGCCGGATAGAATGGATGTTGAATTCTTTGAACAAAATGCCGTGACATATATTGGGAGTTTTCTGGGTGAGCCCATTGTTAAGGTGCTAACGGCGGACCTTACTCCACCCCCACCTCTATGCACGATTGTAGTAAATGGGGTGTTCGGGGGCATTTCCGGCATAATTACACTAACGGGCGTGATAGAGGCGGACGGGGTTACGTGTACGTTCGACGGTGATGAGACTATTCTTGAGGCGGAAGGAGTGGTTTTTGATGTGACGATTACTTCTGGTTCTGCCATGCTGTCACCGAATGGTCAAGAGCTTAGTACATCGCAAATTGTGGGTGTTCTGTTTTTAAACGGGATGAACCTTGGTGAGTTTGATGTGGATCCGATTGGACCGTGTACTTGCACTAGCGTAGAGCCGATAAATCAAGGAGCCAGAACTGAGGATGCCCAAAGGATACACTCGGAAAAGATGGAAGAGCTTGGAAT
>JBAUII010000146.1:0-34246 GCA_049682815.1 Thermodesulfobacteriota bacterium
CCCCCATCCTAGTCACCTCTCACACTTATACTTAACTTACTACTCTCTTAAAAGGGTGATGTCAAACATTATTTTCAGATGTTGTTTTTGCAAAGTGATAACGTGGTCATTTAAGTCTAAAGTGAAAAGTCTGTCCCTAGCAACTCCCAGTACACGCCGGGTGGTGTCATTGCGAGAGACTGAGAAAGTCTCGAAGCAATCTCCAGCACCATTGGCAGAGCGTTTCGTTACACATGAGTCCAAGCATTGAGGTAGGAGATTGTTTCATTTCATTCGCAATGACAGTAAGGAGGCACTCCACTGTTAGTCATTGGACATTGGAAGCCGTTTAAGAAACTGCAAAAAGCTCGCCGATTAAATTGATATTTGTAAATAACGAAAAAATTCATATATCATTCTATCGAATGCGAACCGAAAAAAAACAACGCGGGAGACAAATACAATTACAAATAGAATCGAAGCCTTCAAAGCGCTCGTTGAAAAGAATCCAGGCAATTCCTTGAACAGGTATGGACTCGCTAACGAATATTTTAAGGCGGGCAGGTATGGGGAAGCTATAGATGAAATCAGGGTTTATTTCACGTTAAAAGATGATGAGGGGGCAGCATACCGGATGTTGGCTGAGGCTCTCTTGAAGCTGGGCAGAAAGGAAGAAGCGAAAGAGGCTTATATAAAAGGCATAGAAGCTGCGTACAAGCACGGTCACCCGGGCATGGCCGAAGAGTTCGATGAAGCCATACAGTTGATCGATTAGAAATCGCTTTGGTGCATACGAATAATTGTTTTGAAAAAAGCTTTAGACAATTTCTTTGCCTTGGGTCAAGTACCCAAAAAAGAGATTAAGTGAGCAATATAAAATTTGAGCTAAGAGATGTCGGTAAGTCCAAAAACGGAAATCTGATATTAAGGGAAATAAATCTTAAATTTCTCTCCGGGAAAAAATATAACATACTGGGCCCGTCAGGAGCGGGTAAGACAACACTACTTAGGCTTCTGAACCGGATGGATGATCCGACTGCCGGAGATATATTGATTGATGAACAAAACATTTTAGATATTCCGGTTATTGAACTCAGAAAGAAAGTAGGAATGGTTTTTCAGATTCCTGTGACTTTTGACGGAACTGTAAGAGACAACCTCATGGTTCCTTACGAACTTGGGGTTGTTAAGAATCCTCCCGATGAAAGCGATATAAAGCATGTTCTTAAGTTGTCTGAACTCAAGGTCGATTTTCTCGAACGCAAAGCATCTGATCTATCTGTCGGTGAGAAGCAACGCCTGAGCATAGCACGAACGCTTATCAACAAGCCTGAAGTACTGTTGTTGGATGAACCGACATCTGCCCTGGATCACAACTCGGCAATAAGTCTGTTACGGTCAATAAGTCAGTTGAATAGCCTCATCGGGATCACGGTTATTATGGTTACTCATCAACTCGCTCATGCGAGATTTTTTGGCGGACAAATCATCCAGATAGATAATGGCGTAATATTGCAAGAGGGTTTATCGGAAGATTTTTTCAGGACTGATAACACACAGGGGATTAGTACATAGATATGGAAGCGCTCAATTACACGCTTGTAAATATAAGCTATATAGATCTGCTCATCGGACTTGGATTAATCTTTGTAGCCATCGGAATGTCAAGATGGCAAAAGTTAATGCTCGAGAGAGACTTCGCAATCGGGGCGCTGAGAACCCTGATTCAACTTGTTGCTATAGGTTATATATTAAAATACATCTTCGCTTTGGATAGATGGTATATAATCCTGATCACGATCGCCTTAATGATTGTAATCGCTGCTATCACAGTTTCTCGAAGACAGGTAAAGCGGACTATGGAGTTGCCATACCTAGTGGGTTTCGCATTGACAACAGGCTCGGGAATCAGCGTTTTTCTGGTCACACAGGTCATCCTCCAAATCAAACCCTGGTACGAGCCACATTATCTGATACCACTGGCAGGAATGGTAATCGGGAATAGCATGAATGGCGCGACATTAGCAGTCGAGAGAATTGACTCGGACATCAGGAATAAGAAAAGTGAGATCGAGGCCTACCTGGCGCTGGGGGCAACGTCCAAACAGGCTGCTTCTTCGTGTATAAAAGCGGCCATGAAGGCTTCTATGATCCCAACTATCAACTCTATGATGGTGGTGGGAATAGTATCTCTCCCAGGAATAATGACCGGACAAATCCTCTCAGGTGTTTCACCTATTATAGCAGTTAAGTATCAGATCATCATAATGTACATGATTGCATTTTCTGTGGCTTCTTCGTCTTTTATACTTACGCACCTGCGATTTAGACGATACTTCACACAGGATCATCAGCTTATAGCGGAAGCCCTATGATGGCCGGCGGGGAACACGCCCAGTTCGCTGATTGTCTTGACCCCCTAACATTGAAAAGACGTCGCATGGCACTTTGCCAATGGTGAGGGGATCGCTTCGTCCCCGTCCACTTGGCTCAGGATTCCTCGATTGTAGATGTTAGATATTTCGTGGACAAAAACTTAAAAATAATAAATTTCCTGGAAATTTACTCATCCGTCATCCTCGAATGTTCCCCGCCAGAAATATGCGGGGACAAGCTTAATCGGGGATCCATTGTTTAATTTTTTATTTTCTTTGTCTTGATACTGAAACGAGTTCAGCACAGGTACAAAGAAACAAAAATCAAGGGCTGACAAAAAATTAGGTATTATTAAATCAATTCCTTCAGCTAAAAATATTTAATCCAACCACAACCCCAAATCTTTTTTTAACGCTTCCGGAATTGATTTTGGCAATTTTTTGAATGCCCATTTAAAATCTAAGATACTGTCCTCGAATTACTTGACATCTACAGCAATGACATTGAAAAGTATTTAATAGCAACCGGAACGAAACACTCTGCCAGTGGTTAAGGAGATTGCTTCGGGTTAAATCCCCTCGCAATGACGGTTCAGACGTTTTTATGTTTTGATAACCTGCCCGAGGGTTATTCATTTGAATTTAACCGACAAATAATAATTTGTTATACTTGATTGGATAAATATCATAAACACCGGAGTAGTATTAAAATAATGATCGAAAAGGAAAGGATGACCGAACACGTTCTGGATCTGATCAGGATCGACAGCCTTTCGCGGAAGGAAAAAGCAATTGCACTCAAATTGAAAAAGGACATGGAGGACCTAGGCGCCGAGTGTTTTTTCGATGACGCGGGCAATAAGGTCAATGGAAATACGGGGAACCTGATCGTAAAGATAAAGGGGAATACGCCAAATATCGAGCCCTTCTTCCTGTCTGCCCATATGGATACCGTTGGTCCGGGGGAGGGAATTAAGCCAAGAATTGATAATGGTTTTATTAGGAGCGATGGGACTACGGTTCTCGGAAGCGATGATAAGAGCGGTATAGCCGTAATAGTCGAAGTGCTTCGGACCCTGAGGGAACGGGATATCCCGCATGGCGATATTGAGGTCGCGTTTACAATATGTGAAGAAATAGGCCTGCTGGGCGCAAAGTATATCGACATATCAAAATTTGACTCGACGTACGGGATAGTTCTCGACAGCAGTTCTCCTTCTCGCCTCGTTCTCAGATGCCCGTATGCTGAGAAGCTGGAATTCCATGTACACGGTCTCGAAGCTCACGCAGGTTTATGTCCGGAAAACGGTATTAATGCAATAAAGATTGCGAGCGAGTCAATATCTAAAATGACGCTCGGCAGAATAGATCATGAGACCACGGCTAATATCGGATTAATAAAGGGTGGTATTGCTACAAACATAGTCCCCAATTTCGTGAAAATCGTAGGCGAGGTCAGGAGCCACGATGAAGATAAACTGGTCGCCCAGAAAAATCACATGATAGAATGTATCAGAAACACGGTTTCAAACCACGGGGTAATTCTTGATCGTCAGAATCAGGGTGCCAGTGTCGAGGAGTTTTTTGAAAGAAGCTACGACAAGATGGATGTTCCTGAAGATTCGAGGATTGTAAAGATAATTGACAGGGCAGTTAAGGGCCTCGGACGTAAGATAAACTACCATACCAGCGGTGGAGGTTGCGACGCCAACTTTTTCAATCAAATGGGTATCGAATGCGCTAATCTGGGTACCGGAATGTATGAGCTTCATACCGTCAATGAATACCTTGTGTTAGAGGAACTTTATCGAGCCGCCGAGATTGTTATAGAAACAATAAAATTAAATGCAAGCGGGGAATAGAGGAGACAGGAGACGGGAGACAGGGGACAGGAAACAGAACAAAGGATGCAGGATGTAAATTGAAATGGAAAAAAAGAAAAGGGCTTTGATAATCGTAGATCATGGCAGCGTTGTGGACGAGGCAAATGATATGCTTGCGCAGATCATACAAATGTTGAGAGAAGACGATGAATGCGATTTTGAAATAGTGCGCTACTCTCACATGGAACTCGCCGAGCCGACAATATCTCAGACCTTCGACGCATGCGTAGCCGATGGCGCGGAGGAAATTATAGTGCACCCCTATTTTCTCTTCCCAGGCAAACATTCAACACAGGATATACCAAATATGGTGAAAGAAGCGGCAAAGAAGCATCCGCAAGTTTCATACAGAGTCACCGCCCCTCTTGGGTTACATAATAAAATCCTTGAGGTTGTTCTCGAGAGGGCAAATGGTGACGGATTCAAGTAAATCATCATCTACAAACTTTTCTTATAAGACATTTGGCATATTTATATGAAGGACTATAGAGTCTTCGTCTTTGATCTTTTTGACACCCTTATTGATTTTAATCGATCTCGTCTGCCTGCGTTTTCTATAGACGGTGAGAAACATAATTCGACATTTACCGAGGTATATAAGGTATTTGAAGAATACTATCACGGGTTCGACAAGGGTAAATTCCATGATTCATTCGTCGAAAGCTACGAAAAATTCCAACAACTAAAATCCATTGAGAATAAGGAATTTTACAATGGGGAAAGGTTCAGGATTCTGATGAGCAGCTTAGGAATTGAATTAAGTTCAGATGTTGACCCGGTAGTAGATGAGATGGTCAAGGCGCATATGAAGAGTCTTTCGAGCACAATGGAGTTTCCAGAAGAGAACAGAGATGTGTTAGATCTTATGTTCGACAAGAATGATAGGATGGCTATTATCTCAAATTTTGACTACGCTCCCGCAGCTTACATGCTCCTAAGCAAATTTGACATACGAAAGTACTTCGAAAGTGTTGTAATATCGGTAGAAGTGGGCTGGAGAAAGCCGAGGCCCGAGATATTTTTGAAGGCACTTGAGCTGCTAAATTTAGACCCCCGCGACGCGTTATATGTCGGTGATAATTATTATGCGGATGTTGTGGGCGCAAAATCGGTCGGAATCGATGTTGTCTGGATTAACAGAAAAGATGAAAAAGTTTATGATCAAAAATACCGTCCTAATCACACAGTTTCTAAACTTACAGAATTAATTAATTTAATATCATGGGGTTATGTATAACATTTAATTGTTCTTGTGATATTAGTTAACTTTTAAAATAAGGTTGGTCTCCCACTCTCCCTATTTCGTTACAAAGATTAACGCATTATACCTATGGGATCTCAAAAAGCTCCTCTAAGTCGGCAATCTCTACATCTAGCAAGCTATCAGCGACCACGTTTGCCTCGGCAAGCTTGCAGCCCGCATAGGAGTTAGTTATTGCGAGCGTTCTCATCCTGGCAGCCCTTGCAGCCCTGATACCCGCGGACGAATCCTCTATGACTAAACACTCAGAGGGGCGTATAGGCTTTGATCCTTGGGGAACCTTCTTATTTATTTTGAGAAGAGTTTTAACGAAGACCTCAGGATCGGGCTTGCATTTGTGTACATCTTCTGCACTCACGATAACACTAAATCTATCTCTTATCCCGATATAATCTAGTATAAATTCTATTTCATGTTTTAATGCGCCGGAGCCAATTCCCAAGAGATACTTTTTATATGCCGAATTCACAAAATCAATAACTCCGGGGAATATTTTAATGTCCTGGCGTATTAGTTTTTCATAACTGTCCGATTTTTTTTGCATCAAATCCTCAATTATGGAGCCATCATAATTAATTCCCCTATCCCTTAGAATATTTAAAAAGAGAGTCCTGTCATCCAGCGCTAAATATCTTTCGTAGTACTCCTGTTCTGAGAGGGAAATACCATTCCAACCCAGGACCTCCTGAAATGTCTTTAGGTGAACGGGTTCGGCATCCACAATAATTCCATCAAAGTCGAAGACTATTGCCCTTAACATAATGAATTTTCTACTGTCTCGAAAATGAGGTCTAATATTCGATAAACACTATTAACAAATTCATTTAACTTTTAATATTTGACATTAAACTCTCATAAATTAAGGTAATTATACCCAATAGCTAATATTACACGTGACAATAGATAATGTAATCTCTCAGAATCTTTATTAAATTTCTTCTAGATTTCGTATCAGAAGCTAAATCTTTTCATTAATATTCCAATATAAGCATCTAATCCAATTGTCAGTTTTCACCTTAAAATTAACCAATAGAGTATTAGGTGCGGTTCGACTTATACCTGGCATCTTCTAAGCTATTTAAACCTTTATGAAATCCGAGTTGAACTCGGTATTTCAGGATTCATCTATTTACTCTGAACCTTTTTTAATAACAAGTCCCGATTTATCATAGCGTCATCATTTGTGGGTTCCAGGTTAACCACCTCATTGAAGTCACTATAAGCCTTATCGTATTTTTGTGTGAAATTATATGCAATTCCCCTATTGAAATAGCTTGCGGCATCCTTTGGGTTAAGGACAATGGCTTTTGTAGCGGTCCTTATCACATCTTCATATTTCTTTAGCTCCAGATATGCGGCTGCAAGGCTGCTAAATGCATCTGCATTGGTTTGATCCAGGATCGTTGCCTTTTCCAGGTCTGCAACCGCCTTACCATATTCTTCTAATCTCAGGTATGAGTAACCTCTGTAAAAATAAAGAATCTTATCCAATGGGTTTGCCTCTAATGCCTTGTCGAAACTTTCTATTGCTTTCTGGTATTCATAATCTTGAAGAAAATCAATTCCCTCCTGTCTGTACTTTCTAATATCAGTTTTTCCTATTTCATCCCTCTCGGGTCGATGGGCCATGGGCATAAGATCGCCGGGTGAGATGTGGGCGACTTTTCCGTCACCCGAGTGTACAACGTTACCTTTCTCGTCGAAGCTAAACTCCTCGTCCCAAATTAACATCCTGTAGTTAACAGGGTCGCCCTTTGTCAATGCCTGGGAGCTGGATGTTTCAACGTTTCCAGTATTCTCATCGAGTCTACTGAATTCCCATGTACGTAGTTCCTTATTGTATTTGCCAGTGTATCTTTTACCGCATAATTTACTGGCGGTTTCAGGCTCACATCTTCCGATCCATTCGGAATCGGTGAATCCATAGGCACTAAAAACGACTTCAATAGTCTTACCAGACAGTATGTATTCTTGAATGAAATCCTCCTGAGCTCCTGCACTTCTGAGAACAAAAAAGGAAATCAGTAACCAAACCAGGGCGTATGACAACCTCATTTCACATCCCTCCACTTACACTTATCATTTGAGGAGAAGTTAAAAACATATTAACAATAACTGAAACTCAAGGTCCAATCTATTTCTTCCACCGGGCATATGCTGATTCCTGATTTCGGTTTGCTCAGGTTTTTTGACGATTTGGGAATGTATAATCCCGATAGTCAACGAAAGTTTACTTAAGTATCGTACTAATTTTATGTATGATAAACCTAATGGGAATTAAGGAAGATATGATTTACAAGGGGATTTCGAAAAACGAGGCACGATTCTTAAGGGGAGCTATATCAATCGCTAGAAAGGCGGGACAAAAAATCCTGGAATCTTACAGGAGTGAGGAGCCCGTCGAGAGGGGGACCGTAAAGGAATTAAAGACCGTTCAAGATGAAACTTCAGATAAAATTATAACAGAAGCAATTGAGAAAAATTTCCCGGAACATTCTTACCTTACCGAAGAAACCGGATTTATTGCTAAACACAAGGACTACCTTTGGATTATTGATCCGTTAGATGGAACGGGCAACTTTGCAAATCACAACCCTCTGTTCGCAATATCAATCTCCCTGTGGGTTAATGGCGAGCCATTGTTAGGTGTTATTGAGGCCCCAATGTTGGCTGAAAGATTTGTGGCTGTCAGGAAGAAAGGCGCATATCACTATGATCTTTTCAGACGCATATTGAGAATGGTTAATGTCTCCAAAAATGATACGCTTGAGCGGGCCTATGTTTTGTATTGTGAAGGAGGTGAAACGGATAAAGAGCGTGTGCTAAACATAATCAAGCGGGTTTTTCTGGATGTTAAAGATGCCCGTAAGCTTGGCTCGGCTGCAATCGAGCTCGCCTATGTGGGTATGGGAAGGTCGGACTGTTATATTACTACGCGAATCTCTCTCTGGGATATTGCCGCGGGAGTGCTTTTTGTAAAGGAAGCCGGTGGCGATATCCTGCATTTTGACGGCGTCCCCTATCGATGGTCAGAGTTTGAAGCAGATAAAAGTTATGACCTCGTCGCCTCTAATGGGAAGATAACGATTCGGCTCTGAATTTATTTGCCATGAAACCAAATTCCATTTCGAGAACAAAGCCTCTTGTAGCAATAGTTGGAAGACCCAACGTAGGTAAATCCTCACTTTTTAATAGACTAATCGGATGGAGAAAGGCGATAGTCGAGGATATTCCTGGTGTTACGAGAGATCGGAATTATGCGATGGCTGAATGGAGGGGGCTGGAGTTTGAGCTTGTTGATACAGGAGGGTTTGAACCCGACACTGACGATCTCCACCTTTTCCTAGCTAAGAGTCAAATTCGAAAAGCCATTGAAGAAGCCGACTTGATAATCTTCCTTCTCGATGGTCAGGCCGGTGCGATGCCCCAGGATAGAGAGATCTCAGATATGCTAAGGAAATCAGATAAGAACGTAATAAGTGTTATCAATAAAATAGACGATGAGAAACACGAAATCAGGGCAGTCGATTTTCATTCATTGGGAATTGATGACCCTATGACTATATCCGCCGCACATGGCAGGAAAATAGACGAGCTCTTGGACGCAATTCTGGATAGGACAGCTGTCGTTAAATACAGGCGCGATGATATCGGCCAAAAAAAAGAAATACGGGTCGCTGTGATAGGAAAACCTAATGTTGGCAAATCGACTCTTATAAATCGGATCGTAGGAGAGGAGCGATTGCTGACAAGTCCCCTTCCCGGAACTACGAGGGACTCCGTGGATACGATATTAGATAGGAACGGGAAGAAGTACATCTTTATTGATACAGCGGGCATTAGAAGGAGGTCGAAGATCACTTCCTCGGTGGAAAGATTCAGTGTGATGAGGGCGATAAAATCGATAGAGAGAACAGACGTAGTTTTACACATGATAGATTCTCAGGACGGCCCCACTCATCAAGATGCCAGACTCTCGGAACTAATAAAGGATAAGGGCAAGGGATGTATAATATTGCTAAATAAATGGGATCTGGTGCCAAGAAACGTTTCTGAAATATCAGGCATACAGGAAATTGTGAGAGACAAACTGCGAGCAACAGACTTCGCGCCAGTGATGCTAGTTTCAGCGCTAACCGGGAAAAACGTAAATAAAATTTTTGAAAAGGTTGATTTAGTTTACGCCAACCAATACCGGAGGCTCACCACCAAGGTGCTAAATAACCTACTCAACAAGGTCACTTCCATCAATCCTCCTCCTCATTATGGAGGAAGAGAAGTCAAATTCTATTATATATCCCAGCCGATGAGCAATCCTCCTACTTATGTGATATTTACAAACTCCCTCAAGGGAGTGCCTGACAATTATGCGAGATATCTGGAAAATCGATTTCGCGATGAGCTCCCACTCGAGGGCGTACCCGTGAAATTCATATTCAGGGCGCGGAGAAAAAGACATAAACAAATTGCTCAATAATAACATGTTAAGTATCACTCAGTGGCTTCTAGGAGATCAAGAATGTTCTTTTCGATTTCTTTCGACCTCTCTTCTGCGGAAAATAGCTCTTCTACCCTTTTCCTACCCGCGATGCCCATTTTTTTTCTGAGCGCCTTGTCAATAATGAGACCTGAAATATTTTTACCCATATCCCCGGTATTTCCAGGGTCGCTTAAGAGACCGGTTTCTTGATTCGCGACAGATTCTAATACCCCACCTACCCTGAAACCCACCACTGGAATTGCAAAAGACATTGCTTCTATCACCGTACGTGGAAAAGGGTCTGGATAATTCGATGGTATAACAAAAATGTCGAATTCTTTTAAATAAGGTCGTATGTCAGTTTTGTAACCTGTAAATATGAAGTAGTCCTCCAGACCGTATTTACGTACCAATCCTTTTATATAATAGAGATGATCATTTCGAAAGAAATGTGGTGTATCACCAACAACAACAAATTTAACCCTATCGTTTTTATCGCTGAGCTCATTGCAAACTGCATTCGCAGCTCCGATCAGAAATTCATAACCTTTCCTTGGAACAATCCTTCCGACACTACCCACGATCACTGTACCCTTCCTGATATCGTATTCTCTCCGTAATGTTCCGACAGATCTTCGGGGGTCGTACTCTTCGGTGTCAATGCCATTACGAATGACCGTTATCTTGTCTTTCCTGTAACGAAACTGGTTCGCTGCTGCGGTTGAGACGCAAATAATCTTTTTCACTACGGGCAGTAAAGATAGGAGGTTGATGGTAGCCAAGAGTGTTTTTGTTTGTTGTACATTTCTTACATGCCAGATAACCTGCCGCCGGTTAAATAGGCCAATAAATGAGCCTGTTATCTTAGCCAATGTTCCGTTGCAGTATATTACATCTGCATCTCTGAAAGTCTTTGAAAACGGAGACGTTAATATGAAGGATAGTACATCAATCACATTTAAAGTAACAGATATGACTTTCAATGCTCCCGGATATAGTCTTGAGCCATCGTTTTCCCTGAACTGCTTATCTTCTTCGAATCGCGGCCTCAGTATGTTTTCCGGGAACCTGCGATCGATTATTATATTGTCGGCTAGACCGACACTCCTAAGAAGGTCTGAAAAGACGTCATGTTTCGGGACGAGTATGTATGGGTTTATCCTTGTTCTATCAATATACTTTAAGATATAATAAAGGCTTCTTCCCGGGCCTCCATCTCTTACCGAGTGGTTTATAAAGAGAACCTTTGGCAAAGTGTTCATTTGATAGGATCAGTAAACGAGCAGGTTATTACCCGTATCAATTTACCATGGGATTAGTTCCGAGCATAATGGAAAATTGATGTACCAAGGTTATAATTAAGGATGTGTCAAAATAGACGAGTAATCGGAGGATTTGTATGAATCTTGAAAATTCTATTTTACCTAGATTTATTGTGCTCAATATTTTATTCATAACATTTATATCCTTATTGAGTTGTGACATTGAGTTCGGCGGCGGTGGAGGTGGAGGGGATGGAGGTGACAGCTTTGAAACCGTTCAGGGAAATGTAACCAGCATAGTGCCCAATACTATCCTGATCGAAGGCACTTCTGTGGTTGTGAATAACAATCCTGAATTATCAGATACCCTGCCTAGCTCGGGATTCTTTATCATTGAGGGCCTTTTCTCAGGATCATCCACTAGATTAGACTTTAGGGAACAGCTAGACCCCCCGTCTTTTGCCACAACTTTCCTCAATGTTTATAGAGGTGCGACGCTTGAACTCGGTACGATAAACATTGAAAACGGGAATGTGATTTTTACTAATCCGATTGTCACTAACTTTAACGGTACTGTATTAGAGAATAATTGCGACGTTAATACGGGAACGCTTGAGGTTCAAACGCGAAACAGTAATCCGAAGGTTTTCGTAATAGTCAATATTACCCCTACAACCAATATAACGGGTTGTAGGAATGAACCCTGTTTCTGTGAAGATATTGGTACAAAAGTTAAAGTTAGGGGATTCCTTGAAGCAAATAATGTTGTGACCGCCGGTACACTTACAATTCAATGACACTGGATGGATAAATATCCGCTTTTCTGAGTCATGGGAGCTTACGGGCGATCAGCTCCTGGAAAGAACGGTTCTTTTCTTTGGCTTACTCTTCTGAGTTTTGTCTAGATTTTTTATTTTTGTATCCAGTTCTTTTATCTTTTGTCGGAGTTCTTCGAGTTCGAAAGATGAGGGTTTTGGCTCTTCCGCCTCAAGGGAAGACCCATGCTCATAATCATCTTTTCTTTCTGACGTCACTTCCTGTCCCTCAGTGGGAAAAGGCATCTCGAGCCCTCGCGGCATCAACCCCGCCCCTTTCCACAAGCTCATGTTCTTTTTCAAACTATCTTGAAAAGATAAATAGGGCTGGAACATCATGAGGAATGAGTTTTCGATAAAGTCTCTTGCGATCTTATTGCCATACTTTATAAGCATATGCAGGAAGGATACCGGAAGTATGTCTTCCTTGTTTTTTTCGCTTTCCAAAACCACCTGAATCAAAATTAGCTTCGATATATCCTCTCCGGTCTGAGTGTCAATCACCTTGATCTCGTTACCTTCGCGAATAAGAGCGCCGATTTCGTCTAGGGTAACATATTTTTTATGTTTGGTATCATAGAGACGTCGGTTACTATATTTCTTAATTACGACATGTCCGGATAAATTTTCTTGCATATGCAAATATAATTATTCCCAGAAAACACCCGTAGTCAAGAAAATAGGGACAATATACTTGACAACTAAGTATATTGTAAGCAATATTCTATGTGCTTTTTTACTCTTCGCCATTTTCTAGGAGATTTTGATGTCCCGTAAGACTTATAAGATTTGGTTTGATGGGAAACTTGTACCATGGGACCGGGCAGAAGTACATGTACTTACTCATACACTCCACTACGGGTTGGGCGTATTTGAAGGAATAAGAGCTTATAAATGTCAGGATAACCGTCCTGCGATATTCCGGTTGACGGAACATATAGACAGGCTTTTTTCATCTGCGCATATCGCACAAATAGCCATACCTTTTTCGAAAAAGGAAATAAGGAATGCCATATTCGAACTACTCACAAAAAACAAGCTGCAAGAGGGTTATATAAGACCAATCGTTTTCATCGGCTCGGGAATTATGGGAGTGCATCCTGGGAAAAACCCCGTGCGTGTCGCTATCGCTGCGTACCCATGGGGCGCATACTTCGGTGGTGACGGTGTGACAAAGGGCATAAAAGCCAAGATCTCGTCGTACACCAGAATGAACGTAAACTCATTCATGACAAAGGCGAAAATTAGCGGAAACTATGTTAATTCGGTTTTGGCGAAGCTTGAGGTTACATCCCTGGGTTTCGATGAAGCTATAATGCTGGATAATGAAGGTTACGTAGCTGAGGGTAGCGGTGAAAATATTTTCATCGTGAGACATGAACGATTGAAAACTCCTCCTCTCACATCAATCCTCGAGGGAATTACGAGAAATTGTGTCATTGAGATCGCGAACGATGAGGGACTTGAGATCGAGACTGAGAGATTCACCAGAGACGAACTTTACATTGCAGATGAGGCATTTCTCACCGGGACGGCAGCGGAAATTACCCCCTTACGAGAGGTTGATGGCAGAAAAATAGGCAATGGTAAACCCGGAAGGATCACAAAAAGACTGCAAGCCAGGTTTTTTGATATAATTCGAGGCAAAGATAAAAAGTTTTTTAAATGGCTGGAATTTCTAAACCAATAACCGAACCTAAGATTTAACTTCCTCAACCGTCTTATGTTATTTTAATCCAGAATGGCATCAGTGCTAGAAAAGATTCGTCGTCCAGATCAGCCACTAATTCGATTAGAGTTTCGAATTGTTGTTTAAATGCAATAGGTTTTGCGAAAGGATCAAATTGAAGTCCTTTTGGCTTTGAAATAAACTTAACAACCGGAGAAATAGTCTCGGGTATCCCAGCCTCTTTCTTCGCCACTTCGATAGCTAATTTCATGCCGCCAATCTCGTCTATGAGACCATGGTCTTTCGCCTGTCGTCCTGTCCACACCCGTCCCTGTGACAGGCTTTCAGCTTTCTCAAAATCCTTTTTCCTCTCTATTGCGACCCTCTCGACAAACCGATTATAGAGGGATTTCATCATCTTTAATAGGTTCTCTTCTTCGGTCTTCGTAAAACCTCTCGAACTGGAAAACATCAGGGCACTCTTGCCGCGTATAATAGACTCCCTTATTACCCCCAGTTTGTCGTAGAGATTCTGTAGGTTGAATTTTCCCGATATTATGCCAATCGACCCGGTTAACGTGAACGGTTCGGCCACTATTTTATTGGCTCCTAACCCAATGAGATAACCGCCTGAAGCGGCTACGTCAGACATTGAGACAACAATTGGTTTCTTTTCGGCGATGAGCTTAAGCTGGTGGCATATCAAATCAGAGGCCAGGCCAGAACCCCCTGGTGTGAGAATCCTTAAGATAATTGCCTTTACATCTCGGTCTTTAGCCAGATTATTCAGGTGGCTAATGATTGTTTGCGAACCCAGTATCTTCGCCATTCCGGTGCCTTTGCTCGATCCGTGGGAAATCATCCCTGAATCAGATACGATTGCGATGACCTGAGATTTACCTTTAATTTTTGCAATAACACGTCTGATTAAGTCCTTAAAATTAATGAGTCTCAATAAACCTAATGCACCTATTTTTCTTATTTGAATCGTCAGTGACTCCCGTATTTTCTCCTCGAAATCATCGTGATAACCAATCCAGTCCACGAGCCCCTCTCGAAGCGCGTCTTCCGCTGTGAAAGGACCCCTGTCGACCAATTCTTTTATTGAATTTTCTTCGATTCCCCTGCCATGAGAAATACTTTCAATAAACTGCGCATAAAAGTCGTCAAGAATTGAAGCCAGCATCTCTCTATGAGGCTTTGACATACTCGTTCTTGTAAATGTTTCGGCCGCGCTTTTATACTGACCAAGACCCCTGAGCTGCGCCTCTATACCGAGTCTATCGAACGTGTCTTTCAAAAACGAGGCTTCCGCTTTGAGACCTATCAAATTAAGTGTTGACCATGGCGGAAAGAAAATCATTTCAGCGGCCGAGCTGATCAAGTATTCAATATTTCCACCGGTTTCTAGATACACAAAGACCCTTTTACCGCTTTCTCTTAACTCGCAAATATTTCTTCTAATTCCCCATGCCCTGGCCAAACCGATCTTGAGGTTCCTAATTATCAGCAAGACACCTTTAACGTTTTCGCTTTTCGATGCATGATCAAATATTTTTTCTAAGTCCCATATGGTAAGCTTTTTCTTTCTAGGATGGAAGGGTATTAGAGATTTTTCCTCTTCCTCAGGCAATTCACCTTCGAGTTCTATCTCGATAAGGTTATATTTGCCAATCGAGTCAATTATTCTCTGCAACATTTATAGCAAGGTTCTCCTTGGGGCATAATTCGCTATTCTTCGGTATCTAATCATCGTCCAAGCAGGTAACGTATAACTGTTCTTACCCCGAAACCTGTCCCGCCCTTGGGATACCAATCGCCACCCTTCTCTAAATACGCTGGTCCGGCAATGTCGATGTGCGCCCACGGGGTGTCACCGACAAACTTCTCCAAGAACATTGCTGCCGTAATCGCGCCTCCCCATCGACTGCCAACATTTTTAACATCCGCAACATCACTGTCAATCTCCTTTCTGAGTTCTTCGTCCAGTGGAAGTTGCCATACCTTTTCGCCCGCGAGGTTCGCAGCAGCGAGAATCCGATTTATCAATGATTGATTATTACCCATCACACCCGCAGTATAGTTCCCCAGTCCCACCATGCATGCCCCGGTAAGGGTTGCGAGATCTACTATTTCCTTGATCTTCAGCTGAACGGCATAGCAGAGGGCGTCAGCGAGAACAATTCTGCCTTCTGCATCTGTGTTGACCACCTCTATCGTCTTCCCGTCAAGTGCGCGGATTATGTCGTCCGGTTTATATGCCTTTCCGCCGGGCATGTTTTCAGTCGCAGAGATAAGCCCATGGACTCTTACACGGGGATTCAACTTTGGAAGTGCCTTCATGACTCCCAGGATGCAGGCCGCTCCACTCATGTCCATCTTCATCGTTCGCATGCTGTCGCTAGGTTTAATGCAAAGGCCACCCGAGTCGAATGTAATACCCTTGCCGACAATGGCAACTGTTTTTCCTGGCGTTCTTGGCGGGTCGAATGTTAGGTGTATAAACTTTGGCGGCTCATCGCTTCCTTTCGACACCGCGATTAGACCCCCCATTCCCTTCTTCTCCATTTCCTTTGTATCGAAAACCTTACAGCCAAGTTTTCCATCTTTTGCGATCTCCGCCGCAATCTCGGCGAGCCTTCCTGGCGTCAGGGCCAAGGGGGGTTCATTCACCAGGTCTCGGGCGAAATTGGTCGCTTCGGCGATGGTTTTTGCGTATTCAACCTCACCGCTGAACATTTTCTCCCTCAGTTTATCGGTGACAAACTCCACGATCCTGTCTCCCTCAGAACCTTTATCGTTTGTCTTGTACTTATTGAAGTTATAGCATCCAAGCATCATTCCCTCAGAAAGTGCTGCGAAATTTCCCCTATTCGCCGCGATTTCAAGGGCAAAGGCCGTTCTTTGTGAAAGCGAATTAGTCCTTTTGGCGGTGTGGATTCCCACCTTCCTTAACACGTCGAGACTAAATTTAGTTCTTTTCCCGAGGCCGACTATGAGAAGTCGGTCAGCCCGTATTTTGCCGAGGGTATTTATCATTACACTCTTTCCTATTTCGCCCTTAAACTTTTCTTGCTCGAATGTACGATCTAGCACATTCTCCAGCGCCTTATCTGCCTCTTTAATCAATCCCCCAATCCTCTCATTTTCAAACTTCCCGAACACCAGCACGTCGCATTTCACTTCAAGTGGATTACCTTTGCTAAGCTTGAAGTCCAAGTTGATTTCCCTCCTTTCAAAATATTATAATTACAGTTCAGTTTACCATAAAGAACATCTACCCAAGTCATAAGATCTAAATTCTCAATGGCAACTATATTGACGAGACTGACTGCGGAACGCGGTGGAATGAAGCGATATTCTGATAGTCATACATTACGGCACTTAGCCTGAGATTGAATAAGTATAGTATGTCAGATAACTTTTATTAGTAAATTTCACATTGATAGTATTATAATTCGCGATTGAGGCCAATTGTTATCAAAGACAGACGGTAACCCGAAACTAATTTCCGTGGGGCTTGCGGATTTTCCATATTGTTTTTCTCAGAGCGATATTAAGAATTTTACCTACCAACTTTTCAGCGACAAGCGGGATGATATAGATAAAATGATAAAAGTGTTTGATAACTCCATGATAGAATCCAGGCATTTCACTCAGCCACCGGAATGGTTTTTTCAGACTCACAGTTTTGTTGAGAAGAACGAGCAGTACGTCAAGTATGCGTCTACCCTATCTATAGATGCCATCGCAAAGTGTATCCGAAGGATCGACGCCGACTTGTCGGATTTTAATCATATCATATATGTATCGAGTACCGGCATTTCAACCCCTTCCATAGATGCCATAATAATAAATGATTTAAGGCTCGACCCTCATCTGAAACGGTCGCCTGTCTGGGGATTGGGTTGCGTCGGAGGGGCTGTAGGCCTGAGTCGGGCCATGGAGTACACAGCGGCTTTTCCGAAGAGTGCGGTTCTTCTGATAGCACTGGAAATTTGCAGCCTTTCGATATTGAGGGAGGATTACTCCAAAAGTAATATAGTTGCCATGGCTCTATTCTCCGACGGCGCTGCCGCTACGCTAGTGGCAGGATGCGAACACCGCCTGTACGGTCTCGGAGGCATAAAGCTAATCGATTCTCTGACCACGACTTACTATGATTCTCTGGATGTAATGGGTTGGGAGATAGTGGACGAGGGGTTCAAGGCAATCTTCAGTAAGGACATACCCACAATTGTGAGAAAATACGTACATGAGAATATTGGAGAGCTACTCGAAATGTATGACCTCTCGATCAATGATGTCAAGCATTATGTCTTTCACCCGGGAGGGATTAAGGTCATAAAATCCTACGAAGAATCTCTCGGTCTTGCCGAGGGCGCACTCGGTCATTCCAGAAAGATACTCCGTGATCATGGCAATATGTCGTCTCCTACTGTACTGTATGTTTTAAAGGATTTCCTCGATAGCGGTGAATACAGCACTGGCGATTATGGTCTGATCTCAGCGCTGGGTCCAGGCTTCACCTCTGAAATAATTTTATTCCAGGTTGTATGATCTTTTTTTGGATATTCTTCGCCTTTCTCGTTTCACAGCGCTTTTTCGAGCTAGCTCTTGCAAAGCATAATGAGCAAATAGTTAAATCAAAAGGCGCTCTGGAATTCGACAGGGATGGGTACAGGTATATTGTGGCGATGCACGTTGCCTTCTTTATCTGCCTCGTGCTCGAGAAATTTTCGCTTCAAAGGGAGTTAAACAAATTCTGGGTCGTATTCTTGCTGATTTTCTTGACTGCCCAGATACTCAGGTACTGGGCCATTTCGAGTCTAGGGGTGTATTGGAATACCAAGGTCCTGGTGGTTCCGGGGTTCCAACGTACGACGAAGGGTCCATACAAATACTTAAAGCATCCCAATTATATCGCCGTCATAGTGGAGATAGCGGTCATCCCATTGGTATTCTCCTGTTATTTGACGTCAGTATTATTCAGTATCGTCAATTTCATTTTGGTTCGAAGAAGAATTAAAATCGAAGAAAATGCCCTTGGAAATATTTCCGGAAGGGTCACTTAAAACATCTGGATGTATACTTAGATTCAGGAACGCATATATGCGTTCCCTACATGTTACTTCATTCATCAGATAGCCGTAGAACTAGCTCCCCGGCATCAACACTGTCCCCCTCGGATATCATGACCTTCGAAACAACACCCTCGTTTATTGCCTTGATATTAGTTCTCATCTTCATTGCTTCTATAGTAAACAGGGGCTGATCGCGGCTTATTTTATCGCCCTCTTTAACAAGCAGATTCACCACCTTGCCGCTTAGCGGTGCACCTACTTCCAGAGGGTTCTTTATGTCTGCTCGTGGTTTAGCCTTTACCGCTGCGCCCGCAGCCGATTTATCCAATACCCTCACCGGTCTAGGTTGACCATTGACCTCAAACAGTAGTGGCACCCTTCCGTCAGGCTCGCTTTCGCCAATCGCAAAAAGCTTTACGAGAATCGTTTTGCCTTCCTCAATCTCAAAAGCGGTCTCCTCTCCTGGCTCGATCCCATAATAGAATACCGATGTAGGGACGACAGAGATGTCTCCGTAGAGTGCCCTGTGCCGATCGAAGTCTTCAAAGACTCCCGGATAGAGAAAGGCTGATACCAAATCCTGATCTGTTATTTGATGATTTAGCTCCAGCTCTAACCTCTTTCTGTTCCCATTGAAATCTGCCGGTGGGATTAGCTCGCCGGGTCTTACATTAATCGGTGTTTTATCCCTTAGAATAGCCTTTTGAATCTCAGGAGGAAACCCTCCAAGGGTCTGCCCGAGGTGTCCCTCCATCATATCGATAACAGATTCCGGAAAGGTAAGTTGTTCGGCTTTGGTTATGACATCATCCGGTTTGAGATTGTTCTGAACCAAAAATAGGGCCATGTCCCCCACCGCCTTTGAAGATGGAGTAACCTTAATGATATCGCCAAAGAGTCTATTTGCCTCGGCGTACAGCTGTTTTATATCTTCCCATCTGTCCCCTAACCCAAGCGATTGAGCCTGTGAACGCAGGTTTGTGTATTGCCCGCCTGGGATTTCATATAGATACACATCTGCATTGGAAGATTTCATATCCCCCTCGAATGGCGCGTAATAGCCCCTGACCGCCTCCCAGTATGCTGACAGTTTGTTTAAGTCTTTTACATCGACGCCCGTATCCCGCTCAGTTCCCTCCAGAGCTGCGACAACCGCATTTAAACTAGGCTGAGAGGTCAGTCCAGATAATGAGCTGATGGCTGAATCAACGATGTCCGCACCTGCTTCGGCAGCTTTGAGAACTGTAGCCTCCCCGTTTCCGCTGGTAGCATGCGTATGAAAATGCAAGGGAATTCCCGTTTCTTCTTTTATGGCGCGAACCAGTTTTTCCGCCGCAAACGGTTTACATAGTCCGGCCATATCCTTGATCGCAATGAGGTGAACATGCATTTTCGAAAGTTCCCTTGCGAGATCTACGTAGTACTTAAGCGTGTATTTATCTCGTTTTGGGTCGGTGATATCACCCGAATAACATATTGCTGCTTCGACTATCTTGCCTGTGTCAAGGGCTGTTTCTATTGAAACCTTCATATTTGGAATCCAATTGAAGCAGTCAAAGATTCTGAACAGGTCAATTCCAGAACTTGCCGCCTCTTTTATGAATTCTCTAACGACGTTATCCGGGTAGTTGGCATATCCGACAGTGTTAGAGCCTCGGAGCAGCATCTGGAGGATGGCATGAGGCATAGACTGCCGGAGTTTAGAAACTCGGTTCCAGGGGCATTCCTTGAGAAATCTCAGACATACGTCGAATGTTGCCCCACCCCACATTTCGAATGAAAAAATATTTCTTCCCAAGTGGCCAGTTGCCTTTGCGATATTATACATATCATAGGTTCTCAGTCTTGTTGCGAGTAAAGATTGATGAGCATCGCGAAAGGTCGTATCTGTCACAAGTAAACGTTTTTGTTTCAAGATCCACTTTGATAATCCCTCCGGACCCTCCCTGTCAAAAACCTGTCTGTGTTCGGGAACCTCTGGCTTATTGTGGTCTGTTGACGGCACAATCGGTCTTAGGGGTGGATGTTCTTCCCAGCTCTTGGGCTTCTTAAGAGATTGGTTTATGGTGACATCTCCAATAAAGCTCAAGAGTCTGGTAGCTCTATCCCGTGGCTCCTTTATGTCAAAGATTTCCGGGTGGTCCTGGAGAAAACTCGTTGTGCATTCCCCCCTTTTGAACACAGGATGTCTGATCAGCTTGATCAGGAATGGGATATTTGTTTTGACCCCTCGGATGCGAAACTCCTGAAGCGCCCTATCCATCTTCTTGACACACTGATCAAATGTTAAACCCCAAGAGGTAACTTTTACCAGCATTGAATCGTAATACGGCGTGATAGCAGCACCTACATAAGCACTGGCGGCATCAAGCCTTATTCCGAAACCACCGGGGGATCGATATGCAATTAATCGACCGATATCGGGGGTAAAATTATTTGTCGGATCTTCTGTAGTGATACGGCACTGTAGCGCATAGCCGTTACATCTTAATGCAGAACCCTTGGGAATCCCTGTTTGGGGGTCGTGTAATCTATGACCTTCTGCAATTCGTATCTGGGCCTGGACAAGATCCACACCGGTAACAAGTTCTGTGACGGTGTGCTCTACCTGGATGCGGGTGTTCATCTCGATAAAATAGAAATTCCCCTTTAAGTCAACTAAAAACTCAACGGTTCCCGCACTTGTATAATTCGCGGCATTAGATAATCGGAGAGCTGCATCATAAATCCTCTCCTTAAGATCACGGTCAAGCGTTAATGCGGGCGCCAGTTCCGTCACCTTCTGATGTCTTCTTTGAATGGAGCAGTCGCGTTCAAACAAATGCATCACATTACCATATTGATCACCCAGGACCTGCACCTCTACATGTTTTGGATTCTCAATGTATTTTTCTAGTAGTACGGCGTCGCTTCCAAATGCCGCCTTCGCCTCTGACCTGGCCTGTGGAAGGTTCTCTATCAGAGACTTTAGATCATAGTTGATTCTTATTCCCCTGCCTCCTCCGCCGTGGGCGGCCTTTATGATCACGGGGAACCCGGCGTCTCTTGAAAACTTGATTGCTTGTTCATCATTCTCCACAAATCCCTCTGTTCCGATAACGATAGGAACACCCGACCTGGCAGCCAACCGCCTAGCCGCCGCCTTATCGCCCATTAGCACAGTCACCTCCGGAGGCGGACCGATGAAAGATATCCCGGCATCAATACATGCCGTGGCGAGATCTGGATTTTCGGATAAGAATCCGTATCCGGGATGAATGGCGTCCACATTTTTTTCAATCGCCAGACCTATGATTCCATCTATATCCAGATACGCCTCGACCGGACCCTTGTCTTTCCCGATTAAATAGGCTTCGTCGGCCTTGCTTCTGTGCAGAGAAAAGGAATCCTCTTCAGAAAAGATTGCAACAGTCTTTATTCCGAGCTCGGTGCATGCGCGAAATACTCGAATCGCAATCTCCCCTCGATTTGCGACCAGGACTCTTTGAAAATGTTTTACCTTCTTTCTAAACTTAGATTTTGAGTGCAAGACAGCTCCTTATAAGTTGTGTTCTATCAGTCATGCACGATCAGGTAATCGGGCCCATATGTGATCAGATATCGGGCATATTATTTTTTATTCTTTGGCATGCGTTTATTCTTTCTTCTCGATTCTTCCGCCGCATTTTGCTTATAATCTATCATCTTCTTAAGTATTTTCTCATCCGATGTACCAAGGATTTCCATGGCCAAAAGGGCAGCATTCTTCGCGCCCCCGATTGCGACGGTCGCAACCGGCACTCCACTAGGCATCTGTACAATCGACAAGAGGGAGTCGAGGCCGCTTAGGGATTCGGTACTGATAGGGACGCCTATTACAGGAAGGGGTGAATGTGCCGCAATCATTCCCGGAAGATGCGCGGCACCTCCCGCGCCTGCGATAATCACCTTAATACCTCTCGCGTGGGCCTCCTCGGCGTATTTAGCCATATCTACGGGTGTGCGATGGGCAGACAGGATCCTCATTTCGTACGGAATATTGAATTCATCACACACCTTTGATGCGGCTATCATTGTCGGCAAATCCGAATCACTTCCCATAACTATTCCTATTAACGGATTCACGTGTGCCTTTACCTCCTTCGACAAATTTTCAGAAGGATATCATGCTTGCAGCCTGGAGTGCCCTGTCGGACGATTCTTCTATGTTTTGCCCCAGTACTGTGAGATGACCCATCTTACGATTCGGCCGAGTGTACTCCTTACAGTATATATGAATATGAGCGCCTGTAATCATTAAAGCCTCGTCAAGTCCCTTAACAACTGATTCTCCATCGCGGCTGCCGAGTAAGTTGACCATCGCAGCGGCAGGACTCACCATATTGGTCGAGCCCAAAGGATAACCCAGAATGGCACGTAAATGATTTTCATATTGTGATGTAACGCAGGCCTCGATCGTGTAATGCCCCGAATTGTGGGGTCGTGGAGCGATTTCATTTATAAGCACCCTACCATCTTCCAGGAGGAACATTTCAACTCCGAATGCCCCTATGCCGTCAATCGCTTCAATGGCCTTCTTGGCCATATTTGCCGCTTTTGTACTAATATCATCAGCTATGGTTGCAGGAGCCCTGACTATGTGGCAAATGTGGTCTTTTTGAATGGTTTCAACCACTGGGTATGTTGCTGTCTCACCATTTGTATTTCGTACAACCATGATTGCAAGCTCTTTCTTAAACCTAATGAATTCTTCAACCATAAAGTCGCGGTTATCACCATACAGGTGATTCCATGCCGAGTGAATCTCATCTGGACCGTTGATCGATTCATTGCCTCTACCGTCGTACGCATTCCTCCTAACCTTGAGAATTATCGGCCATCCATAATTTCTGCCGCCTTCAAGGACATCGTTCTCGTCCGACACCTCCATGAATTTTGGAACCCCTATCATACTTGACTCCAAAGTCTCTTTTTGCGTAAGCTTGTCTTGAATCAGTCCTAAGGTTTTCGGCGAAGGATAGAGAACACTTCCTGAAGACTCGATCGTTTCAAGCAATGGTGCATCGACAAACTCATTTTCCAACGTAATCAAGCTGCTTATTCTGGATAGCTCTTCCAATCTTCTAATATCATTTATAGATCCAATCACGATTTTTCGTACTATTTGTCCTGCAGGACATTTTATATCGGGATCCAAAATTGCTATGTCTATACCGAGCCTGTATGCGGCAATCGCCGTCATTCTTGCGAGCTGCCCCCCGCCTATGATACCGACGGTCGGTCGATTTTCGTTATGCTTCGCTTTCATCGAGAATTATTTCTATGTGGATAAATATGGCTTTATAAAATACTAAACCAATAATTAGTCCTTATTAATCTTGAATTTTCAATAGGTTATATTTAACTCAATTGGAGAACGCATTTCAATAAGACGAAGCGAATTTAATCGATAAGTCTTCGGCTGGGTGTAAAGGATCGGTACAAGTAATAGGCGTCTCCCGTGTTATTGCTTTAGACCTGGATTTCTGATCGACAATATTCTTACAATTCTGCTTAGGTTTTCAATCGTTCGTTATGTTTTATCAGTGCGGGGTTGGAAAACCCCGCCTTTCGTTATCGATGAAGGTATTTATTATGGATAGGCGAGACATTCTTGTCCCGATAGCTTTCCATGTCATCCATTGTATTGAGGGATTCCAGTCGAAGCGCTCGCAATGACTATTCTGGCGCGAGTCTAATATGGGTCATTGCGAGAAACGCTTAATTCGAAGCAATCTCCTTCAACATTGGCAGAGCGTTTGGTTGTTTCACTAATTAACCGAGTGGATTTTGGTGATACCTTAACGACGTTCCGTGTGCGAGCCTTTAAATAAATACAAAAACTTGTTATATTGTGATCTAAAATAAGATTATTTAACAATCAAATTTAAAATGCACTTCCCCGATTATCGCCCAAGAAGACTAAGGCAAAATAAACACATCCGAGAAATAGTTTGTGAGACTAAATTAAGCGTGGACGATTTCGTCTATCCAATGTTCATCACTCCCGGCAGGAGGTTCAAAGAAGAGATTACTTCTATGCCGGGGATATTCAGGCAGTCAATCGACAATGCGATAAGGGAGATAAGACAGGTAAGGGAACTTGGAATCAAGGCCATACTTTTGTTTGGGATTCCGGAGTCGAAAGATGAATTGGGATCGGAGGCCTACGATGAAAACGGCATTATCCAGAGGGCCTTAAGAGAAATAAAGAAAAGGTTTGAAAATATGGTGCTCCTCACTGACATTTGCATGTGTGGATATACGAGTCACGGCCATTGCGGAATAATCAGAGGCGGAAAGGTGGACAACGATGAAACGCTTAAATATCTGGGAGAGATTGCAATATCGCATGCAAGGGCTGGGGCCGATATTGTTGCTCCGTCTGACATGATGGACGGTCGTGTCGGGGTGATTAGAAACGCACTGGATGAGGACGGTTTAATCAATACTGGAATAATGTCGTACTCAGCGAAATACGCATCCGCATTCTATGGACCATTCAGAGAGGCTGCGAAGTCCTCGCCCGAATTTGGCGACAGGAAAGAATATCAGATGGATCCGCCCAACGTTAGAGAGGCTTTACGCGAAATTGCACTCGACATCGAGGAAGGTGCAGATATAGTGATGGTGAAACCCGCAATGTCATATCTCGATGTCATAAGAGCGGCAAGGGAAGAGTTCGACTATCCGCTTGCCGCATATAACGTCAGTGGTGAATATTCGATGGTTAAGGCTGCCGGCAAACTAGGCTGGATAGATGAAAAGCTCATCATTATGGAGATGCTAATAAGCATGAAGAGGGCTGGTGCAGACATCATTATAACCTATTTTGCGAAGGAAGCCGCAAGATTATTGGGCTCTTCCAAGCATTTGTGATGAAAGAGACGATTTACAAAGTGGTAGAATTAGCAACCGTGACGGCAGAGGACCTGGAATCTGTGATAAATAAGTGGGTTAATAAGGGCTGGAAATTAGATACTATTCAGTTTGCTATGAGAGATTCCTCGAAAAGACCAGCCATGGCGTTCGTACTTTTTACCCGTAATGAACAGACTAAGAAACATGGCTAATCCCCTGAGGGATTAGAACGCCTAATCTGAATAGCTAAGGCTATTCCAATTCACTAAAATCAATCCAATTACTATGAGGATAATTCCAACAAGCCGTGGAGATGAAATATGCTCGTTGAGGAACATAAAGGCATAGAGGGCGGTAAACAGTGGAAAGGTAGCGGCTATAGGCACTATCTTCGAGGTAAAATCCTGCTTGAGTGCAGTGAAAAAGAGGAGTAGACCAATAATTCCGCCTATAACAGCGGCAAGGATAATGTAGAGGAGGGTTTTCCCGTCTACGGTGCCGAAATCCTTATACCCTCCTGTTACGACCGAATAAACGACAAGACATGTAGTTGAGAATATAAATCGCAACGTTATCACAGTAAGGGGTGAAGCCCTTTCCAAACTTAGTTTTTCAAATATCGGTGAAATACCCCATATCGATGCTACGAGTAAGGCTAATCCTGCAGTCTTCATGATGATCCTCCCGGGAATTAAATTACATGCTTACTATCCTAGTAATATAATATTTATTCGCCCGCGTGTATATGATTCCCGATGATTAAAAATAAAGATTTTTCACCACCCACGGAGCCTGTGCCGGGCTTAGGCAAAGTATCTGAAATGACAACTTTTCCCGTCGTGATACCCCAGTCCGTCATCTCCAACTCATAAAATATGTCATCTCGAGCGAAAGCGAGAGATCAAGTAGTTAACTCAGTCAATACAAAGACAAAGGAAAGATTTCTCATATTCATTCGAAATTGTAGATGTCAAGAAATTCGAGGACAGTTTTTTAGGTTTTAAATGGGCATTCAAAAAATTACCAAAATCAATTCCGGAAGCGTTAAGAAAAGATTTGGGGTTGTGGTTGGATTAAATATTTTTAGCTGGAGGAATTGATTTGATAATTCCTAATTTTTTGTCAGCCCTTGATTTTTGTTTCTTTGTATCAAGACAAAGAAAAAAGAAATTAAACAATGGATCCCCGATAGAAACATTCGAGGATGACGGATAGTAAATTTTCGCGGAATCTATCCGTATTTGGATTTTGTCCACGAATTATCTAACATCTACTACAGAAATGCCAACGCTGATCGAAATGATAAAAGGCGGTCGCGGAATTTATTTTCAACATGAACCGAAACCCTGAGCCTGTGCTGAGCATATCGAAGGGCCTAGCGGAGGGGTAGCGAACCAAACCGCGGCAACCACGTGTAACTCACCTGTTTCAAGACTCGCCCAGAACTTGAAAAACCCCTCTCAGATCTTTGATTTTCCAAATATCATCCCTATGTTTATATTTTCCTTCCCTATCGAGCAATACAGCATTTATACCAAGTGTTTTTGCTCCCAGTAAATCATGTTCCATACTGTCGCCGATATGAAGCGATTCCTCCGCCGATACACCTTGCTCATTAAGAGCGATTTCAAAAATTTCGGGTGAGGGTTTCGCGAATCCAGCCTCACTAGAGATCACAAATGACCTGAAATAGTTGTATATACCCAGTGCCTCGCAAACATCATACACCCTCGTATCGAAGTTTGAAATCAAGCCCAATCTAAAGCCTCGATTTTCGAGGGATGTCAATACTTCCTGAGTTTCGGGAAATAATTTCCATGCACCATGTCTAAAAACCTCAAATAGTTCGTCAAAGTATGAATCAAATCTGTCAAACATGCCCACTTCTTCAAAGACGTTTTCAACCACGCTGTACCACCATTTCTTTTCAGATACCCGTCTATCTTCAGCAGAAAGATCACCAAAGACTAAAGGTGGCGCTGAGTGGAATGCATTTGAAAACGCGGCCTTGACCAATTTGGGGTCCGGGGCTGGTCCGTATTTGGCTGCTACCGAAGAGTAGACATGCCCGAGACCATCATCTATATAAAACAGTGTATCGGCGGCATCGAAAAATACGGCCTTTATTCCATTATTCTCTACCATGTCCAATATTTGAAGAAATTAATGTCATTGCGAATACAATGAAGCAATCTCCTGCTAACTAGTCAAATTGGAACGGCTGACTTCTTCGGTGAACCAACTAACCACGAAGACTTTTTACCAAAGAGAAGGCCGAATAAATAATGTCTCACCATTTAGTTGGAGCAGGCTAATTAACATTGATAAAAAACACCTTTAATATACACTCTATTCTGGTAAAGGTTAATGATTAGTGAAAAGAAAAATCACAGAAAAAAGATTCTAGCTGTGTTGGATGATCTCTTTTTCTCATCGAAGATTAGGGAAGCTGCCAACACCCTTGACATAGACCTGGAATTTGTAAAAAAGCCAGATGGATTTAGTGAGAAAATATCGTCGGAAAAACCCTCTCTCATCATCTTTGATCTCAATTCCAGAGCCGGTAGCCCTCTCGAAATTATTAGAAGCATTAAATCTAGCAGTGAGCTTAAGAAAATTCCCGTGATCGGATTTTTATCGCATGTTCAAATCGAGCTGAAAAAGGAGGCCGATAGAGCGGGTTGTGATCTTGTAATTCCCAGGTCAAGATTTTCAAAAGATCTGCGGGAGATACTCAGGAAGTATTCAGTACCACCTGCTGAGGGCTGAATAAACGGTAAACTCTTCGGACTTCATCTTATTTGCCAGCAATATTTGAGGCCTTCCCTGCTACTTTTATGTGTTGTACGAATTCCGAAGGTTCGTATCCTAGATTTGGTTGGAGCCATTTTTCAACGACATGCAAAGGCATGTTCTTTCTCTTAGCATAATCCTCAACCTGATCACGGTCTATTTTTCCTAAATGAAAATACTTGGCTTCCGGGTGAGCGATATACCAACCAGAAACCGAACTGGGTGGATTCATCGCAAAATTTTCAGTAAGGACTACATCAATATTTTCATCCGGTTTGAGTAGCTTCCATAACAGGGCTTTCTCGGTATGATCAGGACATGAGGGGTAACCCGGTGCCGGACGTATCCCCCTATACCTTTCCCTTATTAAGTCATCGTACGTAAGACTTTCCTCCATTCCATATCCCCAATTCTCACGTGCCCGTTTATGCATCAATTCCGCCAGCGCCTCAGCAAATCTATCACCGAGGGCTTTTACCATAATTGCATGGTAATCATCATGTCTAGAAGAAAGGGTAGCCGCGAATGTTTCCACTTCCCAACCGGCAGTCACCACAAAACACCCCAGGTAATCCTTTCGTCCTGATCCCTTGGGCGCTATAAAATCTGCCAAACATTGATATACCTTTTTATCGGCTTCGTCCTGCTGCTGTCTGAGGAAGTGAAATGTACCCAAAACCTTATTGTTCTTTTCATGAACGTAAACTTCGACGTCATCAACTATGCTGTTGGCCGGCCAGACGCCGGTCACCGCGCCTACCCGGAATCTTTTTTCGGCTATGATCTCTTTTAGTAAACCCTGAGCGTCATTGTAAAGATTTTGGGCCTGCTCCCCCCACTTTTTATGCTCGAATATCTTCGGATAGACTCCCTTTAGATCCCATACCCAGAAGAACGGAGTCCAGTCGATATAGGGTACTACTTCTTCGAGTGGTATATCCTTCAATACCTCGATCCCCAGCCTTTTAGGCACGTCTATGTGAATGTCTTCCCAATTGGTTTTGAATTTCTCTCGACGGGCTTCCTCAATTGGGATGAAATGCCTCTTACGGGATAGTGCAGCATATTGCTCTCTGGTTGCCTTTTGTTTTGCGATGGTCTCCGCTTCGAGGAGTTTACGCTTATCCGGATTCATCAAATTGCTGCAAACTCCTACAACCAATGATGCATCCAGAACGTGTATCGTAGGTCCACTATAATTTGGGGCAATCCTGATGGCCGTATGTGCGTCGCTGGTGGTGGCGCCTCCTATGAGTAGCGGCACCTCGAAGCCATTTCTTTCCATCTCTCTTGCATTGTGGATCATTTCATCAAGTGACGGTGTTATCAAGCCACTCATGCCAATTATATTGGCTTTTACCTCTCTGGCCGTTTGAAGGATTTTATCGCACGGCACCATGACACCGAGATCTATTACCTCGTAATTATTACAAGCCAGAACAACCGACACAATGCTCTTCCCGATATCGTGTACATCTCCCTTCACAGTTGCGATCACAAACTTTCCCTTAGCCCTGGGATCATTAGCGTTCTTCTTTTCCGCCTCCATGAAGGGTTCGAGATATGCAACTGCCTTCTTCATCACTCTCGCACTCTTGACCACCTGGGGCAGAAACATCTTTCCCTCTCCAAATAGTTCCCCGACGATCTTCATACCGTCCATTAGAGGACCTTCAATTACATCGAGTGGCTTGTCGTATTTCTCACGCGCTTCTTCTGTATCTTCCTCAATATAGTCTATTATTCCTTTAACGAGTGCGTGCGAGAGTCGTTCCTCTACACTCCCCTTTCGCCACGAGTCTTCGTCTTTCAGCCTTGCCTTTTCCGTTCCTTTAATTCTCCCCGCATATTCAATGAGTCGTTCGGTAGCATCCGTTCTCCTGTTTAAGAGGACGTCCTCCACCATCTCAAGGAGCTCTTTGTCGATCTCCTCATAGACTGCCAGCATTCCTGCATTCACGATCGCCATGTCAAGGCCAGCGTTTATGGCATGATACAAAAAGGCCGAGTGCATGGCCTCCCTGACTAGATTGTTTCCGCGGAACGAGAAAGATATATTGCTAACACCTCCACTGGTGCGGGCCCCCGGGCATGTGGCCTTTATTTCTCTGAGGGATTCAATGAAATCGACTGCATAGTTGTTGTGCTCTTCAATTCCCGTCGCAACGGTCAGGATATTTGGGTCGAAGATTATATCCGTAGGGTCCATCCCTGCCTCGTCAGTTAGGAGCTTGTAGGCGCGTTGACAGATTCGTACCTTATCCTCTTTACTGGCAGCTTGTCCTTCCTCATCAAATGCCATAACAATCGCTGCCGCGCCGTACCGCATGACGAGCCGCGCCTGTTCAAGAAACCTCTCCGCCCCTTCCTTTAGGCTTATTGAGTTAACTACGGATTTCCCCTGTACACACTGAAGTCCAGCCTCTATCACCGACCACTTCGAGCTATCTATCATGATAGGAATCCTTGAGATCTCGGGTTCGGACGCGATCAGATTAAGGAAGCGTGTCATACAGGCGCCGCTATCCAGCAACGCTTCGTCGAAGTTGACGTCAATAATATTCGCACCATTTTCCACCTGTTGTTTGGCGATTCCGAGGGCATCTTCAAACCTGTCGGCCTTGATTAGGTTAGCAAACTTCGGAGAGCCTGTAACATTTGTCCGCTCACCTGTCAACACGAATGGGGCCGGGTCCCCTACTATGTTCAGGGGCTCTAATCCGCTGAGGCG
Source organism: Thermodesulfobacteriota bacterium (assembly GCA_049682815.1). GTDB lineage: Bacteria > Desulfobacterota_D > UBA1144 > Nemesobacterales > CSP1-2 > DASWID01. The sequence goes on from JBAUII010000146.1 coordinate 31,212, forward strand.
GGTAGCCGAAGGGATTATCGGTATTTTTCGAGGAGGGATGTTCCTGATTTTTGTTCCTATTGCACTAATATGATCGGGTGTGGTTCCACAACATCCGCCTACGATATTTACAAACCCGCTTTTTGCAAACTCCTCGAGGAATGTGGATGTCTCTTCGGGGGTTTGATCGTATCCTGTTTCGCTCAAGGGATTCGGCAGTCCGGCATTCGGATAGCAACTTGTGTAGCAATCTGTGATTGCGGACAACTCATCCATATAGGGACGCATTTCTTTCGCACCTAATGAACAGTTTATCCCGACGGAAAGAGGCCTGGCATGCCTGACCGAGTTCCAAAACGCTTCAACTGTCTGTCCTGAAAGCGTCCTGCCGGACGCATCTGTAATAGTTACCGAAATCATCACCGGCAATCTAAAATGATGCTCATCAAAGAACCTTTCAATCGCGAAAATAGCGGCTTTTACGTTTAGCGTGTCAAATACAGTCTCTGCCAGTATGATATCAACACCTCCATCGACAAGACCCCTGACCTGTTCATAGTAGGCATCGGCAAGATCCCTGAATGTAATATTCCTGTATGCGGGATTGTTTACATCAGGAGACATAGAAGCGGTCTTATTTGTCGGCCCCAGAGCCCCGGCTACAAAACAGTTCCGCCTCCGATTTTGCGCGGAGAATTCATCTATGGCTTTTCTCGCAATTCTCGCCGCTTCTTTATTGAGCTCATAGACAATGTCTTGAAGCCCATAATCGTATTGGGAAATTCTGGTGCCGTTAAATGTGTTGGTTTCTATGATATTCGCTCCGGCATCAAGGTACTGCCTGTGTATGTCTTTAATCAAATCCGGTTTTGTAAGGCACAAAATGTCGTTATTCCCCTTAAGGTCCTTCTGATGATGCTTGAATCTCTCACCTCTAAAATCCACCTCGTCAAGTTTGTAAGACTGGATCATGGTCCCCATCGCTCCATCCATGATCAGGATGCGCTCTTTCAGGATTTGCCGGAGAATTTTGGATTTTTCCGATTCGGCCTTTCGACTCATGACTAAGATTATACCAAATAATTCTAGTTGGGGGCGCATCGAGCGTCTAAATATAGACTCTTCCAAAGTTTGAAGAAACCTTTAATCGAAGGCATCAGGATTGCGGGTTCGAGGTAGCAACGCTCTTCGCTCAGAATAATCAGGAAAAATCATAACCCCAACAAACCCAAGCCCGATCCCCAGTCCAATGGCAATCAAATCCCACCTGCCTTCGGCCTTTTGACATATATCATACAACATACTATAATAACAGCATGAAAAGAAGCACAATATTCATTGATGAAGACCTAGAAGCCGACATAAAGCATCTGGCAAGGGTTACCGGCAAGAAGGTATCGCACTTAATTCGAGAGGCCTTAAAAGAGTATGTAAATAAAAGTAAGAGTAAGAACGAACATCTCTTTGTGGGAATTGGACGAAGTGGGGAAAAGGACATCTCAGAGAGTTACGAGGACAGACTTTGGGATAGAGAATGAGGATTGTGGCAGATACCGGAGCAATCTATGCTTTAATGGACAAGGATGATAGATGGCACGGCCGAGCGAAAAGAGTTCTGAAGGAAGAAGAACTTGAGCTTATACTCCCTACGACTGTTCTTCCTGAAGTTTGCTACTTAGCAAACAAATACTTAGGTATAAGAGCAGAGCTTACCTTTTTAAAATCTATATTGAAGGGAGAAATACAGATCGAGGAATTAAATATAAGTGACTATAAATCATCGATTAAGTATATGGAAAAATACAATGATCTAAATATTGGTTTTGTCGACGCCACCATCATTGCAGTCGCAGAAAGATTGTCAATATACAACCTATTCACAACTGATAGAAGGCATTTCTCTCAAGTAAAAACGGAAAAAGGAAAAAACTTTAAGTTATTACCTTAGGTCCAAAACCAGGCAGAGCGCTGTTACCAGTTATTGCGCATCGCCCTCAGCGTTCGAAAAATCGCCTCGGGGCTTTCGGCAACGGAAGGATTTCTCTTTTTGAGCCCGCTAACCAAAGAAGGTTCATCAAACCTGAGAAATGGATTATATTGCTTTTCTTCTCCAATGGTTGTAGGTGAGGGTTCTTTGCCTTTGTCAAAAAAATTTCTCACCTCTTCAAGCTTAGCCTTTGCTGCTTTGTTTTCAGGCTCAATATCCAGGGCAAACAGCAGGTTTTTCTCAGCATAATTGTGCCCACAAAAAATCCTAAAATTATCCGGAAGAGTCCTTAATCTAAAGGCAACGGTTTCATAGAGTTCGTTAATATTCCCCCTGAATTTTATAGTGCCACAACCGGATAAGAATAATGTGTCGCCCACAAAAATATTATTCCCCAAGATTAACGAAACATGCTCAGGACAATGACCCGGCGTATACATGACATTTATTTGTTGCTTCCCGATATCGATAACACTGTTTTCTTCTATTGTCTCGTGTCTGGGTGCGACGAATTCCGTACCCTTCGGATGTATCAGAATTTTTGCCGTAGTAACCTTGAGTATCGCGTTGTTACCTTCAATATGATCGGGATGAGCATGCGTGTTAATAATATACCGAACTGTCAGGTCTCGTCCCCTTATGAAGTCTAGTATCGTATAGGCATTTAGCGGATCTATTACAGCGCTCTCAAGCGTTTCACGGCACCATATTATGTAGTTATAATTATTATCGCTTTCTTTGATCCTGATCCTTGCAATCCCAAAGCCACTTTCTTCAAATATATCCATATTATTTGTAACCATGATCGTAATATTACACTTTTTTACTGTCACTGCGAACTCCTTCCTAATGGAAAGGACTTGAACGGCATTCCAAAAATTGCGGCCTGTGCTGAACCATGTCCCGACGATAGGTCATGATCTATTGAGTATTAAGAAAATCAGAAACGGACACATTAAAATCCCCTCTAACTCCCCTTTGTGCAGACCGGAGACATGGGTTACAAACGTTCGGAGACATAGGTAACACTTTCTCATAATACTAAACCAACTTAATTTGAGCAATTTTT
>JBAUII010000147.1:0-6325 GCA_049682815.1 Thermodesulfobacteriota bacterium
TGAGAGGTTGAGAGTCTAACCGGCATTCGAAAAATTGCGGCCTGTGCTGAACCATGTCCTGACGATAGGTCGGGATCTATTGAGTATCAAGAAAATCAGAAATCCCCTCTAACTCCCCTTTTCAAAGGGGAGGACCAACTTCGGAAGTTGTGCAAGAGGTAATTTCCTCCTTTCGTAAAGGAGGATTAAGGAGGATTTTGGACAGCCTTGTCCTGAGTTGATCGAAGGATTGCTTCTTTGTCCCTGTGCTGAACCCGTTTCAGTATCAAGACAAAGAAGCTAGAAAGACAAAAGTGACGTTCTGGCTAATAAGGAGGATTTTAAACAAACGCATGCTCGCGATTCACAATATTTCAAAGGTATTTAATCCCGATACTCCTGATCAAGTCAGTGCACTCGAAGGGATAGATCTTACCCTCGATGAAGGCTCCTGGGTCGTTGTTATTGGAACCAACGGGTCAGGAAAATCAACGCTCCTGAATGCCGTTGCCGGTGCGTTCCCTGTTGATTCGGGCGAGATTTATCTAGAAAGCCAAAACGTTACTCACTGGCCAGAGCATCGTCGCGCAAGGTTTATAGGCCGGGTATTCCAAAATCCTTTTAGTGGTACAGCACCCAATATGTTCATAGCAGAGAACTTTGCCCTTGCTGCCCGACGCGGACTCACACGTGGACTAGGGTGGGCGCTGCGGCGCGACTTGATGAATGAGCTTAGGGAGCGGATAGGACAGTTGAATTTAGGCTTAGAAAACAGATTAGATAATGCCATAGGTAGTCTATCTGGCGGAGAGCGGCAGGCGCTAACACTTCTTATGGCTACCTGGCTCAGGCCGAAGCTTCTTCTTCTTGACGAGCATACTGCTGCCCTGGATCCGAAGAACGCTGACCTGGTCATCAGATTAACGAAGGAAATCATCTCGGGTGAAAACCTAACCACGCTTATGGTGACCCATTCTATGCATCAGGCTGCTAATCTCGGAGACCGACTCATTATGATGCATAGAGGCCGGATAATCGTTGATTTTTCCGGTATGGAGAAGCGGCGATTGCGTGTGAATGACCTGCTGGCTCACTTCGAGGACGTGCGACGAAGGGAACAACTTGATCCGACTGCAGCCGAAATGCTTCGGAGGACTTACGTTTGATAGCGAGAAGGGGGATCAAGGCGCGACCCCCATCCCGGGCTGTCATCCCCGGATGTATTTATCGAGGATCCACAAAGACGTCATTGCTGTAGAACTTACATAATTCTGGGAAAGGATCAGAGTATCTTAGATCTTAAATGGGCATTCAAAAAATTTCCAAAATCAATTCTGGAAGCGTTAAAAAAAGATTTCGGGTTGTGGTTGGATTATATTTTTTAGGTGAGCTGGTCGAATTATTCTGGATTCTGAATTCTGAATTCTGACTCCTGCATTTCGCATCCTGCATCCTGCTTTTAGGCTTGCGTCTCCTTTAATTTTCGAAGCGATTACCACAAACTCTCCTTGTATATATACCAAAATTCTCTTGGAGAGACTATTTTAATTCCTTTATATGTTGGAAAGGGGTAATGACGAGTATTTCCTGTCACAAGCCAATCAACCTTTCCAGCAAGCGCGCACGCAAGAAACTTATTATCAGCGGGGTCTTTCAGAGTGAATTCTAAAGACTTTGGTTTCACAATTTTACTCTTTGTTGTAATCAGTCTTAGAAATCTTTTTACGAGTCTATTTGAAAATCCGAATTTTGGTCTTAAGAGAACCCCCTCATATTCCTGAAGGATTTCTTGGGATATGAAGTGTAATCTCTCTTTGAGTAGCGATATCCAAGAGAAGAGCGGGGATGCCTTCTGAATTGAGAAGTCCCGAAACAATAACATTCGTATCGTATACCGCTTTAATCAATGAACGTAGGAATTAGGATTTAGATTTCCGGTACGCCCTTATCTCTCGGTCTATCTCTTTTTCAGAGATAGTTTCTAGGCCCTTGTCTTTTGCCTCAAGTTGGATTTCGGCTATCACACTCGCCCGTTCTCTTTTGAGGATATTCTTTAAAAAGTCATCGACACCAATCACCACCGCCTGGGGTTTCCCGCGTTCGCTCACCAAAAATCGGGTATTCGAGTCCTTAGCTCGTTTGACTAGACGGGATAAATCCTTTCTTGCCTGGTTGAGTCCTATCATAGTGAGGGTCATGGGTTTTCTTTTCTCTTTTGCCAATGTCTGCTCCTTTGTTCTCAATAAAAATAGAGCTAAATCTTAAGCTTAACTTTAATATAGAGGTATATAGGGGTACTGTCAAATGTGGATGTCTCAAAAAAACGATTTTACCCCTATCTTAACACATCGCGATTTTTGACCCTCGTCTGTGAGTACTTCGACTGGCTCAGCACTTGTTTCGAAGCAATCTCAGATCCTATCATTCTGCATCCTGTATCCTGCATCGTGGATCGTGCATCATGCATCCTGTTTCCTGTCTCCTGTTTTTTCAGGGTTGGGGTCACCTTGGTATCACTGTCCGTCTCAAGCAATATGCCTTGATTCCTTAGCCAGGTGCTCTTTAATCCACATCCTGATAAGTGCTGTGTAGCTCAGTCCCTTGCGCTCGGCAATAGCTTCCACTTTTTTAATATCATCCGGATCGAGTCTTATTGCAATCGTCTTCTTTGGTCTTTTAACAAACCCTATCTCAGCCTCTTTTGTATCTCTATAATAATCTTCGAAGCTGTGGGTTTCCCAGAACCTTGCAGCCTCCTCATCGGTTTTAAATTTCGGTATCTTCTTCATCTCATTTACCTCGCTTTTTATAATAGTTCTTTTCCCACGTGTTCATATCCCTTGCTGTTATGACTCTTACCTCTCCCTGCCTCATAAATCTAACAACAATGAACAGAAATCTTCCAGAATAGGTCCTCCCAAAGACATAGTGCAGGTTTTCTCTGCCTGACCTGATAAGAGGAGCATCATTCTCATTGAAACACACCTCTTCTACCTCTCTCGGCCTGATCGCATGTCTTGCTATGTGCGCTACACTTTGGTCTGTCCATTTTATAGAACTTATAACTCTCATCGTTCGACTGAGGCGTGTGAAATTCCTATAACCCCTTGACTCCTTGTAATTACCCAATCCAATGGTAAACAAACGTATTGCATTTGTCAACAAATACTTAATAACGTTTGGGAGGTAGCCTCCCAACCGAACGCGGTAAGGCGATTTGGCCGTAAGAGAGCAAAGTCAGCAGCGCCTTATCTGTCGTTATTTATGTATGCCGTGGTCGGATTAGGTCTTTCGGTCGAAATGGCTTTATCCTGCATCCTGCATCCTGGATCATGCATCATGCATCCCTGTTTTCTGCTTTCTGTCTTCTGACTTCTGTCTCCGGTCTCCTGAACCCTGTCTCCCGTCTTCCGTCTTTCCCATCGTGCATCGTGCATCATGTATCATGCATCTTGTTTTCTGCCTCCCGTCTCCTTTATCCTGCATCCTGTCTTCTGTCTTCTGACTCCTGCATCTTGCATGCTGTATCCTGTGTTTTGTCTTATGACTTCTGTCTCCTGTCTTCTGTCTCCCGTCTTCTTTTTTTTCACACCAACCCAACCTTCCTTTCTTTTATTTCAGGTAATCCGCTAAATCTCGTTTCCCTCCACCTCCTTGCCATCGTTGCGATTTCGTCTGGAGATGGGAACTCTGCGGTGCTCAAATAGGATCTGATAACATGTTGATACGCGCCGTTTAACTCGGCAAAGGTATCAACAGAATTTACCATCGTATCTATCAAATGCTCTGGAAAACTAAAATCCAACTCACTAGTATATTTTAACAAAACGCTTTCTTTAACATTACGGGAGGGCTTATCCATATCCAACAGATAGTCAATTCTTCCAGGCCTTAGCATCGCTTTCTCGACAACATTGACATTATTTGATGTTGCTATAAGCACAACATCTCTCACCTGAGATAGCCCTTCAAAGGTTTCTAAAATCTGGCTGGCTAAACTGCTTGCAAACTCACTCCTGTCTTTGAATTGTATATCTATGTCCTCAATAAATAGAATGCATGGGAATAAGTACTTACAGCTGTCTAGTAGCACCGATATGTTCAGATGACGTAGAGCATTCTGATATACCTGCACTATCGTAAAGTTCCTCTCCAGCAAGAGCTTGTTCAGGTAGCTTCTTAAAACGAAAGTCTTTCCGATCCCTGGCTGCCCGTAAATCAGTATCCCAAGCGTATTTGAAAATCTGTACTTTGAATGTTTACTACAGAATTCTTCATAATTCCAGAGCGATTTTTCAAGGACAGATAACACGTTTGAAGGGACACTAGGTTTTATCTCATCAAAATCGGGGGTATTAAATCTTTCTAGGACCTTGCAAGACAATCCTTGGATGAGGACATACTTATTCTTGAACTCTTGCTCTATTGCTTTCGCAAAGAACCCCTCAATTTCTTCAAACTTTAGTGTTGTGAAAACTTCGAGCAAGTAGCGGTGCTTATCGCCTTCAGCATCGATATACACGAAGTCTTGTCTATCCCGGTTAACTAAAATATTCTCATCTCCAATCATTCGATAACCACTTTTTTTAAGAATTTGCTTAAAATTAGAAAAGGTAACGAAGTGGAGTGGACAGGAAATGTTATATTCGTAAGCTTATTTTTCTAATAGCGGACACAGGAAGCCTTTTACTTCATACGGTATGCGCATTTCATACCCTCCGTCGAATGGAATTGCAATAGGATGCCCCATCTTTGTGATATGAATATAAACATAGCGATGGACAGTTGTTGTCCATTTGATGACCTAATTCACACACGTCATTCTCAAATGCAGCTATTGAGAACCTCCAAAGATGTCATTGCGAGAAAGTTCTTTCCGAAGCAATCCCCTACTAGTCCGAGAAGACCAGATGAGGACAAATGCGTGGAATGAGAAAAGACTTGACAATTAAGCAAATAAACAAAGCCTGACCCTACTCCATAATTATTTACACGAATGAATAAGTGTAGATAATTATCTTTTACATTTCCTATTGAAGTCAATATGTGTGGACTAATTGTCGCAAGTGTTCATATTTAGAAGGATTAAAGAGGACCATGTCCCCTTTAATTATCGCTACTTTCTAAGGAACAAAAATATTTTGATTATGCCATTCTATAAATTCATTTGATGGGTAATTTTCTTTGTGATGAGGCAGGGTAATTAGCTTGTTTCCCTGCATGGCGTAATATTCCCTTCCGTTATCGTAGTCTTCCTTTATACGTTTACTGACTTCAACCCGGAGTTCATTATTTATTGTTAAGTAACCTAGATCAAATAATTTATGGATATCAGATCGAAGTAGAAGTCCGTTTTTAATCGCGTTTGGACCCGAATCTGAAAAAGGTTTTATATGAGAAGCTTCTAAAACCTCTAATGTTCGTTCTCCTGTTACCGCACAGGTTCTGTTATACGCATCTGTTACTAGTATTCGAAACGCTCCCTGGCCTAAACGGACTTTCGCTAAATACTCCGACGTCTTAGGTGTAGTTTCTCTAGCAAATAATAAACTTTCCTCAGTCTCAGTAGTTGATATGGTCTTATTTCTTAAACGATCCTGGACCGCATCCCATAATGATGCCCCTATCGGTTCTAGGTTATCGTAAGTTTTTCCTCTCACAATATTTGGACTCCAATCTTTTGGAGCCGGTATCCATTCATCTCTTTCAAAGAAGAACGGATTGGTCAAAACAATGCAACCGATCATCGGATTATAAGTTCTTTTACTACTTTGTTCTCGATATTGTAAGATTCTCGAACGCAAGATCCCATAATTCGGAGCCCCATTTTTTTCTTCGAATGCTTGCCAAGCAATCGAAATTGGCAGTGACGAATAGCTGATGAAAAAACCTCCGCCAGTTATATAGTTCAGAGGACTATGGAGTTTAAACAAGAAAAGACCACCGACGGGGATTACCTGGAATGTCGAACCTGCGGTTGGTTGCCAGAAATTTACTTCATCTGGTTGGGGCGAAAGGCCAGATAGAAAATCAAACCAATCTTTATCGGTAATGCCAACCCAGAATCTCATCTTGGTTATAAGTTACATTTACGATGATTACTCAATCCATCATATTATAAGTTATTCGTTTATAATTGGGCAAGATCGCAAGTAAACTCGGGGCCAGGCATGCAAATTGACACTTATAAGCTAACTTTGCTGTAAGACTCGGGGCCAAAGACTCGGGGCCAGGCATGCAAATTGACACTTATAGGCTATCGTTGTTCTTCGCCCGTTGTTTCTTGATTCATCTTTGTTCGTTTTTTCATCGTCAGTTTGATCTTTCTTGTCCCTTTCTTTCTCTT
>JBAUII010000148.1:0-6752 GCA_049682815.1 Thermodesulfobacteriota bacterium
TAGCGTCATTGATAGCACATTGGGGTTACTCAGAGTAAATACTTCGATTTACTCAGAACAGGCTCCGCAAAGCAATTTCTTATCTTGGACAAGTCTGATCCAAAATATTTTATTTTCCTGGTTGTTATTTATACTTTACCCATAATGATCATCAAGCTAATGGAACGGGAGAGACATATTTTCAGCAGAAATATCACGTCCGCCCTAATTTGTATTATTCTTTGTGTCATACCGGCATTGGGCTGTGCATCCCGTTCTTTAGTCCCAATTTCGGATAGTGGAATTGCATACCCGGAATTGCTAAGGGCCAGCAAGACTCTGGGGGAAGTAACGGTCGTGGTAAACTCCTCTCCCTGGCAGGGTTCACCCGATTACCTCGAGCGCTATATAACGCCAATCTATGTCGAAATTCAAAATAACGGGCGAAACCCTCTAAACCTTAGTTACAATGATTTTGTATTGATTGACCAAAACCGCACACAGTTCAATCCACTCACTCCCCAAATTGTTGCCGACACACTTAAGACCGTGTCAGAGAGCTATTTCGCTTACGGACCAAATTATCCCACGGTTTCGATCGGATTAGGTTTCGGTTATTTCTCAGGGGGTCCATTTTATGGTGGCTGGCCTTACTATGGGCCCTTTTATAGCCCCTTCTACATATATGGAAACTACCCTCTTGGGTATTATCCGCCGGCCTACTACTCTCCCCCGACGGTTGGAAATGTCTTCACAAAAGCACTCATCCCGGGACAAGTAAATCCAAACGCAAAACTTCAGGGCTATATTTACTTCCAAAAGCTGCCCAAGGAAGTCAGTCTGGCTACACTCAACGTTGGATACCGGTTTACAGGAGAACCCGTAAGTTATAAGCTCAGCTTCCCGTTTGAATACAAGTAGGCCGGCTCGTAAATTCAATTTAAACCGATAATAAAATCTGAAGATCTTTTATCAATTTCTCGAAGTAGTCCGCGGCGTATCTTAATCGGCTACCGTACCAGGAAAACATCGTTCCATCGACAAGCCTTATGATGGTTGAAGGAAATCTCTCATTAAACTCATCCAAGTGTTTACTCTTAAAAGGGAATGGCTCTGATGAAAGAAAAATTGCAGCCGGACTTGCATCTCTTATTTGATCCAATGTCACCTCTGGATACCTATCCAAGTCTCCAAAGACGTTGGCAAAACCAAATATTCTCAGCATGTCATCGATAAATGTGTTTTCCCCTGCAACCATATACGGTCGCTGCCAGATAAAATAGGCAACCTTGATACTTGAACGGGGTTTAAACCGCTTTACCTTCGACTCGATTTCAGAGACGATATCACGAGCCTCCCTGCCTTTATCCACCATATCTCCAATACTCTTAATCATCTGATACGCATCTTCCAGAGTATTGACATCGCTCATCCAAACAGCGTATTTTGACCTGAGCCTCTCAATACCCGCTTTATAATTCTCTTCTTTATTGCCGATGATAAGGTCTGGCTTCAATTTATCTATGAGATCGAAATCGAACCTCTTCGTACCCCCAATCTTTATCTTTTCAGCACACTTTTCCACCGGATGGATGCAATATCTGGTAATTCCAATAACTTCTTTATCCAACCCCAGATCAAAGAGCAACTCGGTTTGGGAGGGTACCAAAGAAATAATTTTGTGTGGAGTTCGCGCTAAAAATATAGATCCACCCAACTGGTCTTTAAATTGCCTTAAGATAATATTTACAGGAAAATCCTCCATGGATCTCAATTAATTAAACAGGATAAAGGGCCCAAGCCAAAATCGACGAGAAAACCTTAATTCCATGCATCTTGGAATTAGATTTATATAATTCTGGTAAATTGATAAGTAAGTATTTCAGCAGGTGGTGTGAAACAATCCCCCTACACACTTATCGACCCTAAGCCTATTATAAAGTTGAACGGCCTCTTCCGTCTGGAGAACATAAGTGGAGATGTTTTTATCATTCAGCATTCTAAGTGTTTCGGGGCAAACCTTCAATCTTTCGTACATACCCTTTGATAAAATCACTTCCTCAGCGCCATTCTCCACCAGCTCCTCAACGTCTGTGGGCTGAATTCCCGGCACATGTTCTGTTCCGGTCTCGCTCCAGTCCCATTCCCTTCCACCCCCTGGATACAGCTTGACATCTCTAAATGGCTTTTCATAACCCTCTACTTCGATCCTTCCCCAGGAGATATGGATAATTTTTGGAGGGTATTTCTGTCTAACCAAAGATCACCCCCCAAAGTTTATCGTTACTGTTATTAATATAGCGATCATGATTGAAAGATCAGTATCCCAGATTATAAAATCATCAAACTAACTCCTACCTCACTTTATTTTAATCAGAATATAAAGAGATTGACAACGAAAATTGAGTAGTGTTAGATATGTTCCCATGATTTCGGATAGGGAAAAGCTGAAAAAGTTGCTCAAGGAAAACTCCATTCTTCGCGGAAAATTTACTCTCTCTTCGGGTAAAGAAAGCGATTATTACATCGATGCCAGGCTTACAACCCTCCACCCAGAGGGCTTATATCTCGTGGGGAAAATTTTCCTGGAAGACATCGTTAAAAGTCCCGAGATTAAGGCCGTTGGCGGTCCAACCATGGGCGCCGACCCAATTGTCGGTTCGATTCTCGCTCTTAGCATTCAAAAAGGACATCCATTGCTTGGTTTCATCGTAAGAAAAGGCGAAAAGGATCACGGCACAGGGAAATTGATAGAGGGGAATCTAAAATCAGGACATAGCGTAGCTATAGTTGAAGATGTCATGACGACAGGAAGATCGATATTTTGGGCCATCGACGCTGTAGAGAAATCTGGAGCCCTGGTAAAAAAGGTGCTGGTTATAGTCGATAGAGAAGAAGGCGGGAAAGAAACAATAGAACAAAAGGGTTACGAGTTTTTTTCGATTTTTCAGGTCGGGGAGTTCCTGGAATAAGTCAATACAAATGTTTGAATCAACCTAAAAAGACACCACACAATCTTATTCTATTCGGTAAAGGCACAATGAATACTTTGCAAAAGGGAGGATAAATTTTCCCCTCCTTTTTATAAAAGGAGGGTTAGGGAGGATTACAGGAGAAATCAAGCATCGTTATAGAAGCCTCCACCATCAGTCTAATCCCCTCTAACTCCCCTTTTGTCTAAAAGGGGAGGATATTTTTTGTCATCCCCGAGGATAGTTCTCGGAGATCCATCCCTGCCGAACGCCTTTAGAAAATGGGAGAAACTATTGTCCCCTCCTTTTTATAAAAGGAGGGTTAGGGAGGATTACAGGAGAAATCAAGCATTGTTATAAAAGCCTCCACGACGAATCAAATCCCCTCTAACTCCCCTTTTGTCTAAAAGGGGAGGATCGTAAAAAACGCAAATTCGGGACAAGAATGTCCCGACTATCCATCAAGAATATTGTCCTTACATAGGATAGGCGGGGTTTTCTAACCCCGCATAGATAATGCTGTGATCCCCGAGGATAGTGATGCCCCGACTTGTTGTCATCCCCGAGGATATTTGTCGGGGATCCAGGAATAAAGCATGTGGATTCCCTCCAACGGTCCGCGGGAATGACGGAAAGGATAGGCGGGGTTTTCTTACCCCGCAAGGAGACCTAAGACACACTCTTAGGAAATGTTATATCATACTCCTCGAGTTTTCTCCGAAGGGTTAAGCGGTTTATACCAAGAAGCCTCGCAGCTTTTGACTGGTTCCACCCGCTTGTATTCATTGCCTCCTGTAGTAAAACCCTCTCGGCCTCTTTTAGGATACTATTGTAAATTTGCCCGTTTGCCCCACTTGAGTTTAGCATCCCTCTTACTGAATTACGAAGTGGTTCCACATAGGAATCAGCCGATATTACGTCTGAGACCGAAAGCGTATTTTCCAGCGTTAATTCGTAAGAAGTCAGATATGGAGTTTTTGTAAAGGCAATTGCCTTACGTATCGTATTTTCAAGCTCCCTGATATTTCCAGGCCAATCATATTCCGTCAACATATCTAAGAATTTGCTGGTTGTCCCAAGTATCTCCCTTCCGACTTGACTGCCATAACGCCGAGCGAAGCATTCCACGAGTAGAGGAATATCCTCTTTCCTTTCGCTTAGAGCTGGAAGATGGATCTTTACAACATTGATTCGAAAGTAAAGATCCTCTCTGAATTTTCCCTCACGAACCATATTCTCCAAGTCTTTATTTGTTGCAGCAATTACCCTGATATCTACTGTAACCTCCCGGTTATCTCCAAGTTTATTAAAGGTTTTATTCTGAAGAACCCTGAGAACCTTTGACTGCAAGGAAAGAGACATGTCTCCAATCTCATCCAGAAAGATTATGCCACCATTAGCTTCTTCAAATTTTCCGATACGTGAATTATTAGCTCCGGTAAAGGCACCCTTTTCATACCCAAATAATTCAGCTTCAAGAAGTGTTTCTGGAATCGCAGCGCAATTTATTACGACAAATGGCTTTTCCCATCTCGTGCTTACCTTCCATATCGACTCTGCGACCAGATCCTTTCCCGTTCCACTTTCTCCGGTAATAAGCACCGGCACGTCAACCCGCCCAACCTGTCCTATAAGCTTACATACCTCCTGAAGAATGGGGGAGTCACCAACGATTGCGCAGGTTACACTGCTTCCCTCAATATCTCCATGGAACGGAATCAACCTGTTTCTGAGTTCAGATCTTATTCCGAGAGCGCGATCCAAACTCTGTAATACCTTTTTACGATCGAGCGGTCTAAAAAGACAATCAAAAGCGCCGAATGTCATCGATTCTACAAGATACCTCGCCCCCTTTTTTGATGTAACAACGATTATGAATGTATCGTCGTTCAGCCTATTTAGATTACCGATACCTAGACTTTCGACATCTAGGAAGACCACATCAGCCCCCCGGGCATTTTCAATATCGCTTTGACTGGATAAGTCGATACCACTTGGTATGATAAGTTCCAGTTCTCTGACAAATTTAGTATCTCGGGATAATAATATTACCTTTCCCTGCATTGGATCCTCTGATCTGATTGTAACACAACTATACAGGGTGATTATAGTTTAATCAAGAAAGGACATACAAATACCTTGTATTCAACCAAAATCTATCCTTTTCCTTCAGCGGTACATTTTTTGCAACCATAGACTGACTTTTATATCAAAACTCAATTATCACCCAATCATAAGGAGAAATATAATTGGAGTTTGTGCTCCCGATCGCAATAGGTTTATCTGTCCTTCTGGCACTAAATATCGGCGCAAATAATTCCGCTGCCTCAATGGCGACGGCATATGGGGCAGGAGCTAGGTCTAAAAGAGAGGCCGTTACACTAATTGCAATTTTCGCACTTTTAGGAGCATTAATAGCAGGTAGCTCTGTCATAAAAACGTTGGGAAAGGGACTGGTTCCAGAATCCGTTCTCTCTACACATATCGGGCTGGTCTTCATAGTTTTTATTATCGCAATAATCTTTATTTCCTGGGCAAATCTTGTACGAGTCCCCATTGCGACTACTCACGCTATTGTCTGTGCTATGGCGGGTGTTGGCATTTACTCAGACGCATTTAACGGAAGGAAGTTCTTTGAGATTGTTACTTGGTGGATTGTAACACCCTTTGTCGCTTGGTTTTTAAATTACCTTATCGGAAGATATTTATACTTTCGAGCCATCAAATTCCTTACCAATCATTATACTGAGAGAAGCATAAATAGAGTTTTGACCCTCTTCCTAACTGTTTCCGGCTGTTATGTAGCCTTTTCGGCCGGTGCCAATAATTCAGCAAACGCCGTAGGTCCTCTTGTGGGGATGGGACTCATAAACTCACATTCAGGGGCTATCCTAGCAGGTGTTGCGATGGGAGCAGGAGCGATATTATTCGGCGGGAGGGTGCTCGAAACAGTAGGGAAGGAAATCACCGAAATATGTATTCTAAGAGCGATTTCCGTCGAATTCACCGGAGCTACGCTGCTTCTTGTCGCCTCGCTATTTGGAATACCAGTTTCATTAGCGGAAATTATCACATCAGGTATAATTGGGTTTTCCTGTGCTCAACAAGGCTTCACTGTAACAGCTCAGAATAGACACGTCGCGCGCATAGCCTTTTTTTGGTTTGTCGTACCTTTTGTTGCTATTGGATTGAGTTACATGCTCTCTTCAATATATTTCAAGTATGATATCCGAGCCATCGTAGGAAGAAACTTTTAGTAAAATTAAGGAGACGATATAACCATGTCTGATATAATCCAACCCCATGGTGGAAAACTGGTAAACAGATTGCTTCAAGGGAAAGCTAGAGAAGAAGCACTTTTAAAGGCGAGAAGTTTAAAAAGTATCAACGTTTCTTCTAGAATAATTTCAGACATAGAGCTAATAGCAGTTGGGGCTTTCAGTCCCATTGAGGGTTTTATGGGAAAAGAAGACTACGATAGTGTAATTGAAAATATGAGACTTAAGGATGGGCTTCCATGGACCATTCCAATTACACTTCCCGTGTCAGAAGAAGAGGCGGCCGACTTAGAAGAGGGTGAGGAATTGTCACTTGTTGACCAGGATGGAAATATAATTGCAATACTGATTCTTGAGGAAAAATATCTCTATGACAAAGAAAGGGAAGCAAAAAATGTTTATGGAACCAGCGACTTAGCTCACCCGGGTGTGAGTGTGCTTTATAGCCAGGGTAGTGTTCTTCTGGGTGGAAAGATAAGCCTCATCAACAGGCCGCAGAATGTTGAATTTCCAAGGTATGCTC
>JBAUII010000149.1:0-10578 GCA_049682815.1 Thermodesulfobacteriota bacterium
AATGTTTATGGAACCAGCGACTTAGCTCACCCGGGTGTAAGTGTGGTTTATGGCCAGGGTAGTATTATCCTAGGTGGAAAGATAAGCCTGATCAACAGGCCGCAGGATATTGAATTTCCAAAGTATACATTAGATCCCTCACAAACGAGAGAGATATTTAAGAATAAGGGATGGAGAACGATTGTCGCTTTTCAAACAAGGAACCCGATACACCGGGCCCACGAATATTTGCAGAAATGCGCTCTGGAAATGGTTGATGGTCTGTTGATTCACCCGATTGTAGGCGAAACAAAATCGGACGATATACCGGCTCACCTCCGGATCAAATGCTACGAAGAACTGTTAGAGAAATACTATCCAAAGGATAGAAGTTTGCTAGCAGTCCTGCGGACTGCAATGAGATACGCCGGTCCGAAGGAGGCTATCTTTCATGCGATCGTGAGAAAGAACTACGGATGCACGCATTTCATTGTAGGTCGCGATCACGCGGGGGTCGGCAACTATTATGGAACCTATGACGCCCATAAGATCTTCGATAGCTTTAATCATGATGAGATTGGCATCACCCCTTTGTTTTTTGATCACGCATTCTATTGCAAGAGATGTAACGGTATGGCAACGACAAAGACTTGCCCCTGTCCACCTGAAAATCACGTCCACCTCAGCGGTACCAAGGTTAGGGAATTGCTTAAGAATAAACAGCAATTGCCTGTCGAGTTCACGAGACCTGAGGTGGCAAAGATCTTGATGGAAGCCTATGGTAATCAATGAAATGTCTAACTATGAGGCGACGAATAATAGATAAATTTAAAAAGAGGAGATAAATATGAAACTTGATCAGGCCCAACTAAATGAATTGAATAGCGTGTATTCGGATAAATCTGCCGAAGAGGTTCTTGAGTGGACACTCGACAACCTTCATCCTCAAGTCGCCCTGGCCTCGAGCTTCGGAGCTGAAGACGTTGTTTTGATTGACATGCTGACAAAAATAAACCCGGAGGCAAGGATATTCACGCTCGATACCGGAAGGCTCAATCAAGAGACCTATGACGTTATGGACAATTTAAGAAACAAATATAAGATTAAATTTGAAGTAATGTTTCCAAACCAGAACGATGTCGAGAAAATGGTCATGGAGCATGGAATGAACCTTTTTTACAGATCGCAGGCAAACAGAAAGCTCTGCTGCGGGATCAGAAAGGTTACTCCCCTAAATAAAATCCTGTCAACGCTCGACGGCTGGATAACTGGAATAAGGGCCGACCAGACTCAAAACAGGGCCGCCGCGAACAAATTTGAAATCGATAGTCAATTTGGTGGGATATTAAAGGCCAATCCGCTTATAGATTGGACATGGGATCAGGTTTGGGATTATATAAAAGTGAATAAAGTACCGTACAATAAGCTACACGACAATGGATACCCTAGCATAGGTTGTGAGCCATGTACGAGGGCCATCAAGGAAGGAGAAGACCTTAGAGCCGGCCGATGGTGGTGGGAAAACGAGTCAGATAAAGAGTGCGGCCTGCACATGGATCACGGGGCAGAGACGGCATAGGCTTCATATACCAGATCTCCATATAGCTGAAATCATTTTATCGTCATTAATATCTTTGAAAGGAATGGAAACCTGAAGGTTTCCGCTACATTTCGCTATAATCCTATCTTATGTAGCGGAGGACTTTAGTCCTCCACAAAACATGAGGAACGGTAACCTAACCTGGAGCAAGCTACATTGTATCCACCGATTGAATTTCATGATTGAGAATTCATGAAAGAACGAACAGATTTTTTAAACAACTGAAAAAAAGTATTGCTTTTTTGATAAATATCTGTATTATTGAAAAACAGAATATTTTAAAGGAGGAGAGATGGCAACAGGTAAAGCTCTAACAAAGTCTCAGATTGTCGCGCATATTTCTGAGAAGAACGGTTTAACGAAAAGGACCGCTTCTCAAATTTTGGATGATTTGGCCGCCCTTGCGTACAAAGAAGCCAGGAAGAATGGCGAGTTCACTTTACCAGGGCTTGGGAAATTGGTCCTAGCAAGAAGGAAAGCAAGAAAGGGAAGAAATCCTGCCACCGGCGCATTGATAAAAATTCCCGCTAAAAGGGTTGTCAAGTTCAGAGTTGCAAAAGCCTGTAAAGATTCGATACTTGGAAAGTAATAGCAGGCCCCCATTTCAACTTTTTTACTTCAAATTTAGTTTCATCATGCAACCGGGCGGCGTTAGCTCTGGGGCTGACAGGCATATCTTAAGGCATCTTCTTTAAGCTAACTTAAAGGAATTGAAGTTCTGATACACAAAATCGAACAATGAATTTGTCTGCCGATTGCTGGCTGGCATTGACCCTGGCTCCGGCGCATTGGGAGATAGGTGTAGCGGTGGATTTTAGTCCTCCAAAAAATCAATGGAATGGAAACCCATCGGGACAGGAATGTCCCGCCTATCCATGATAAATCCCGTCATCAATAACGGTAGGCGGGGTTTTCCAACCCCGCATGGAGGCTTTAGTCCTTCACCCTCTAAATCTCATTGTACAAAAGGGGAGGGAACCATTGTCCCCTCCTTTTTTTGAAAGGAGGGTTAGGGAGGATTAAGGTAGATTTCAAGCATTGTTATGTAAACCTCGACAGATGTAGCGGAGGACTTTAGTCCTCCATAACTTGGGGCGAATATGTGGCGAACTAAAGTTCGCCGCTACAATAATAATTTCCCCCGTATTTTCGAGGCCGAGAGCTTCACACCCCCACCATCAATCTAATCCCCTCTGACTCCCCTTTTCTCCAAAAGGGGAGGATAATAGGAAAATGCTTATTACTCTTTCTGTCTTAATGCCAGAGTAATTTTCGTGTATGCCGCTTGGCCAGCGGGAAGTAGACCCCCAAAAAGTCCGATAAGGAGCGACAGTGAGAGCCCAGAAATCATCAATCCTGGTGTCAAACGAAAAGCGAACACGACTTCAGAGAAGGTCTTAAAGTTTGTTGTGCCAGTAACATCACTTATAGCAAATTTCACAATGAATAAGCCCATCAAACAACCGATGATGCCACCGATAAGAGATATAATCAGTGACTCTGCGATGAAGGAAGTTAGTATGGAAAATCGTGAAAATCCAAGGACCCTCAAGGTTGCGATCTCCATCGTCCGGGTTGAGATATTCGCATACATCGTATTCATGGCCCCAAAGCTGGCACCAATAGCCATAATTATTCCAATAAACATCCCTATAAATTTGATCGGAGCAGCCACGGCGGTCTGTCGATCGTAGTATTCCCTTTCAACAACTCCGTCCAGCGAGAGGCGTTGGTCGCTTTCGAGAGCAGTAACAAACCTCTTCTGATTCGCCCTATCCGAAGCTCTTACTAAGATTGAAGAATAAATTGACCTCTTAAAATCTCCCATGACCCCCTGAACATCTGACCAGATTTCGCTGTCAGCCGCGGTCCCACCCGCATCGAATATCCCAACAATTTTCGATCTGTTTGCCCCTGCATGAACGATGTCTCCCACACTCATATTTTTGAAGCGTTTAGAAATTCCCCGAGAAACGATTACTTCGGAAACGCCGGGATTAAACATCCTTCCCTCTACGATCTTGAAACTAGGTCTCAAAAGTTGACCTTTTTCTGACACTCCTCTTACGGTAACGTTGGAAGTCCCTCCCTCGATCTTCTCCAAATTTATTACAACCACAGCCTCTGCGGAGATTAATGGCTTCTGATCAGCGTCTCTATCGATGCCTGGCAGCGTATATACCAAAGGCACTTGATCTCTGTATATTCCAGATTGTATCTCTGATTGCGAGTTTTTCCTGAGAACCATGACATTATCAGAAGAGCCGGATGACTTGAATACGCTCGTTAAGCCCTCTGCCAGTGCTAATACTGAAAGAAGCACAGCCACAACAAGTCCTATTCCAAATGCCGTCAAACCAGTTGTTATTTTACGGACGGCTATGTTTCTAATATTGTACTTTATTGGTATAGACATCCTCTTATCCTATATATCTTAGTCCCTCTCTAATCGAGCGCCTGCTGGATCCAATAGCCGGAATTATCGCCGAAAAGACACCAACCACTGTACTCGCAGTAATAGCCAGTAAGATCGTCTCCGGATAAAAGGTCAGTGCCTCGGCGAGACCTCCCATCGGTGTGGTAGCTAAGAAAGACTTTAGAGGGTCAAAAGTTAGAACGAAGATTACAAGCCCCAATATCCCACCAATAGTACTCATTATAAGGCTTTCACCCAGGATGAAAGAAAGTATCATAACACGGGTAAATCCTAATGTTCTTAGAACCGCAATTTCCCTAATTCGCTCGCGCGCGGAAATAGCAATTGTATTAGCCGATATAAGTATGACGACCAAAACAATTATTACACCCATCGCAGTTATTAATAGCTTTACGTTACCAAGCATTGAAACGAAACCCATCTGGAACGCCTTTTCACTCTCGGTCTTTGTCGGGTATGCAGAATTCTCAAATAATTCATCAATCTCGTTAGCAAGCCGAGTCGCCGATTCTGAGTCTCTTGCCTTCGTCCAGATTGTCCCAACCCTCCCTTTAAAACTCGGTAGCGCTTCTTCCAGATACTTTCTGTTAAAAAAGAGCGCATCCGATGCGCCGGTGGCAACCTTATATATGCCGCGGACCGTGAGCTGGAGAGTAACTGGATAAATCGTTCCTACGATTACAATTTTATCGCCAATTTCCCATCCAAATTTTTTTACCAAGTCTTCTCCAACAATACAACCCGAGGTATCATAAACCCAGTCTTCCGTAGAACCTGTCACCATCGATGCATCATCAAAAACCTTTAATAGCGATTTAGGCTCGACTGCAAACCTGGCAAAGAAATTCTCGGCACTCTCGTCAATATAAGTACCACCAAACCAAGCGAAATTAGTAATAGCCATTACTCCATCTAAACGCGAGATTTTATCGGCATAGCTTGCCGGGATTGGGTTAGTCAGTCCGACTTTGTGTCTTGTTACTAATCGAAACATCCCACGCGTTTCAGATGGATCGGGCTGATCTAGTACTTGAAGAAAGGAATTTAATAGACAAATCAGAATTAATGGAATGACTATCGAAATAATTGTTAATACCGATCTAGTTTTTTTTCTGAATACATTCTTCAACAACAAGGGAATATATTTCATAATTTTTCAGATCCGCGGACCTCGGAGCACCTAATTATGAATAGCCTGATTATTATTCATGGCTACATCATCCCCCAATAGGCCCTTATCAAGCCGGATAATGCGAGACGCATGATCGGCGGCATGTTGATCGTGGGTCACCATTACGATGGTTTTTCTGAATGACTTATTCAAATTTTCTATAAGAAAAAGTATCTCCTCGGCACTCTTTGCGTCCAGATCACCTGTCGGTTCGTCGGCTAATAATATAGCAGGATCAGTCACAATTGCGCGTGCAATACCAACACGCTGTTCTTGTCCTCCAGATAGCTGGCGCGGGTAAAACGACCTCCTGTCCGTCAACCCTACTATTTCCAGCGCAGTTTCAACATGCTCTTTTCTCTCCGATTTAGTCAGTGGAGTAAGCAGAAGTGGGAGTTCAATATTTTCGAAGGCGGTAAGTGCCGGAATCAGATTATAGAATTGAAAAATAAACCCAACATGTCGGCTTCGCCAACGGGCCAGTTCACCCTCGGTCATCGCTGAAATTTCATCTGAACCTACAAATATCTGTCCATCAGTCGTACCATCAATCCCAGCTATGAGATTAAGAATGGTGGTCTTTCCAGACCCGGAGGGCCCCATTATTGCCACGAATTCCCCTTCAGCCATCTTTAGGTTCAAACCGTTTAATACGGTGACCTCCTCAGAGTTGGTATTATATTTCTTAACGACATTAACGAACCTGATAAGGGCGTCTGACATTAGCTATTCCTCCTCATTCTCCAACCGCACTTTACCCCCATCCCTCAGATTTAACCTTCCCGCCTCGGAGACTACTTGCTCGCCACCGGCCAGACCATGTTTTATCTCAATCTGGGTCCCAAATTCATCGCCAGTCGTCACAGGCTGGAACTTCAGTCTGTAATTATCGACTCTGAAAACTCCCTTCTTCCCCTCATAGTCTACGATCGAAGAAGCAGGAACCAATATTAGATTTCTTTCAATCCCGTCCTTATAAACCGCGGCATCCAAGAAGTTAATTTTACACGACATCTCCGGGAGCACTTTGTCATCTTTATTTACGAATTCGACCTTTACGGTGACCGTTCCCTTTTGTCTATCCGCTGTAGGGACAATCTGTCTGAGTCGCGCCTTATATCGGTGTTCAGGAAAAGCGTCGAGTATGATCTCAGCCGGCATTCCAAGTTTGAGTTTGCCCAGATTTTGTTCGTTGATATCAGTCTCCGCTTCTAGGGAATCGAGATCAACTATAACAGCGAATGTTGCGCCAGCAGAGCCCGCACCCCCGAATCCTTGGGGTGTTACTGTCTCTCCCAAAAAAGCCTTCTTAACTGTGACAACTCCACTTATTGGAGCATATATCTGGGTATTATGTATCAATTCCTCGGCATTTCGGAGTTTAGCTTCCAGAACACTAACCTGCGTCTTAGCATTGTCTAAGGCTTGCGGACTTATAATACCCTTAGCAAACAATTCTTCTTGCCTTCTCAATTCCCTCTTTGCATTATCCAAATTAGAAGCGATTTCGTCCCTCTGCGCCTTAAGCTCCTGGTTTTCGAGCTTTGCAACCAGCTCCCCCTCCCCAACCTTTTGTCCCTCCTCGAGGTTTATCCATGAAATCCGGCCAACAGACTTCGGTGAAATTTCTGCCTTTTTTCTGGCTATCACATATCCACTGGATGTAAGCAGAGTCGATGCCTCTGAGACCGTCACTCGGCTCACACTGGCCGTAGATACTTGAGGATATAAAAATGGAATAAGGTCCAACAGCCAAAGAATGAGCGTGAAGCAAACAACAACCAGAACCGATAGTAAGATCAAAAATCTTAAGCGATTTCGTCCTGACCCAGGTTTGTTTCGATTTATCCTAAGAGAAGAAACATCAATACTTTTTTTCTGAGATTCCATTTACAAGCTTCTCCCGAATACCCATTTAACGACCCTGAATTTCCCGATTCAAATCAGAACCAAAATATAAAATCCATAGTTTAAGTATAGCAAAACACACTGTCACTCGGTGAGTTACGTCTTATAGCCTGCTGACTTTACTTTCAGGGTTTCTTAGCACAGCTTCTCTAAAATATTCTTTAACCGTTATTTTAATTGAAACACATATTCCTGGTAAATCAAAATTCAGAAAGCAATATTAATCTTAAGTCACGGAAAGTAACAAAAGCATAGTAAAATATACCTTTTTTTTCATGATATGTAATCGCGATAGTTAATTGAAGTTTGGAGCGGAACGTTGATAAAATCATTGGCTTCAAATTAGCCGGATGGAGACTCAATATCGACGGTTCCCTCCTGTCTCTGATCGAATAATAGCATCCCACATTGAAAGCATTCTGGAAGGAATATTGCTTAGTCGCCACAGTGTCCGGAAGATAAGGCCTATTGATTATTTCAAGGAAATCCGCTTTGTCGTAATCGAAGCAACCCGAGATAAATCCTGCCTCGTCGAGGCCTGTAATTTTGTCTGCCTTGGACAAGTGAAGCTTGCGGCATACAACATGACCGAGAGAATTAATAACATGCTGAGGGATAAGGGTTTGGAGATAATCGGAATTGCGGGTGACCAATTAGTAAAGGCGAATGGTGGACCCCGTTGTATGACAAGGCCTGTTTACGGGAACAATTAGATTCAATAACAGTGATTAGCAACAAATTCAGGTTCGAGAGGAGACCAGTCTTCCAGTTTCATCCCCGAGGACTCCCCGCCAGACTTGTCCTCGAAAGTCTTAATCGGGGAAACGTGCGGGGACAGGCTTTGTCCTCCGCCATTGATTACTCCCCCTTTAGAGAAAAGGGGGAGTAAGGGGGATTTGAGAAATCCCCTCTAACTCCCCTTTGTACAAAAGGGGAGGATAAAATCTATGTCCCCGTTCCCCACATGGGTAGGGATGATCAAATGTCCAGAGGTCTCAGCCACGTCTGGTTCAAATTTCGGGACAAGAATGTCCCGACTATCTTTTTGTCATCCCCGAGGACTCCCCGCCAGACTTGTCCTCGAAAGTCTTAATCGGGGAAACGTGCGGGGACAAGCCCAGTCCTCCGCCATTGATTACTCCCCCTTTAGAGAAAAGGGGGACTAAGGGGGATTTGAGAAATCCCCTCTAACTCCCCTTTGTACAAAAGGGGAGGATAAAATCTGGATGTTGATATAAAAAAGCCCCGAAGCCATTTACTGACTTCGGGCCTAAACTCGAATTTGCAATTTGCTTTCAATCTGACGGAATCAGGTTCTTAATTATCGAAATCGATTCCAACCTCTTCCATCTTTTCCCTGTGTGCCATTTGGGCATCCCGAATCCCACCTTCCTACAATATCGGCTCTACGCTGATGCAAACACACGGTCCAAAAGCAGCAACAGTTTGGTTAAACTGCATCCCGTTGGCGGTAACAACGGCCATAATTTGCGACATACTGAGCGCTTTACCACTATTTGATAGAGTGGCGGAACCAGAAGTAATCATCGCATCAAAATCCCCTATCGGACTCATGAGAACAGTATTAGTACCGGCGAATGAACACGTAACACCGTCTGCCTGTATCGTGCCCGTTAGTGTAAGTGTGGTGGGAAGAGTATTGAACGTGGTACTTACCATAATCATGCAATGGTCGGTGGAGTTGAGCTCAGCCGTTAGTACCTTAACAACGTTAACCAATGTCATACCATCCATCCTTTGACCGGAATATGTTACTTCATTTTGTTCAAAGAACACATCATCCATCCTAGCGGGCACAGCATCGCAAGCTCCCGGAACCGGGGTTGGGATCGGGGTTGGTGTTGGAAAGGGAGTCGGGGTTGGTCCAGGCGTTGGCGTTGGCGCTGGCGTAGGTGTCGGCACTGGTGTTGGTGTGGGCGCTGGTGTTGGAGTCGGCCCGGGTGTTGGAGTCGGCCCAGGCGTTGGTGTCGGTCCTGGTGTTGGTGTCGGTCCAGGCGTTGGAGTCGGCCCGGGTGTTGGTGTCGGTCCAGGTGTTGGTGTCGGTCCTGGCGTTGGACTCGGCCCAGGTGTTGGAGTCGGTCCACCAGGTGTTGGTGTCGGCCCTGGCGTTGGAGTCGGTCCGGGTGTTGGAGTCGGCCCGGGTGTCGGAGTCGGTCCACCAGGTGTTGGTGTCGGCCCACCGGGGGTTGGCGTTGCTGTTACAGTCGGGGTTGGAGTCGGGGTAGCTACAGCGATACATAACCCAACATCTTCGAAACATTGTGCATTTTGAAAGAATTCTCCTTGATTAACATTACACTCAAATTCACTTAAATTAGGTACACACGTTTCTTGAAGTTCACAACAGGTCATTCCCCCCTCCCCACCCTCGCCATCGCAACCGGTAATAAACGCAAAGACCATAACATTTAAAATCAGTACCGCTATTAGGGCCTTAAAAACCTGTATCCTACCCATTCTTTCGTCCTCCTTTTCAATTAGATTAGATTCTGATCGATGTCCCAATAACTCTTGTTCCGATTATCTTCTCTTTTTATGATTTAGATACCCGGACAATCTTTAGATTATTTGTGAATAGAACGTTCCCTGAAAGAATTCATACGAAACAATTCTCGAAGTCCCAGAATATCACAGTATTACATCTATTTCAAGTAGCGAGTTAGATCATATAAGACTTACCTGAAAATGAATAACCACTCGGCAATTTGCAGGGTATCAAAACATAACGAACGGCCTCTCCATTTGCTGCGACGAGCCCTGAGTTAATTCGAAGGGAACAAGCTTCATAGAGCAATCCGCGGAAATGACATTCGGTTTGTCATCGCGGAGGACTTTAGACCTTGACTGATCTACTCCCCCTTTAGAAAAAGGGGGACTAAGGGGGATTTGAGAAATCCCCTCTAACTCCCCTTTGTACAAAAGGGGAGGATAAAATCTATGTCCCCGTTCCCCCACATGGGTAAAGATGCTCAAACGTCACTAAAAGAGGAAACCCCAGAGAAGTTACCCTGATCTATCATGGGTGCTTCTTCGACATGTTGAAATTTCGGGACAAGCTTAGTCCTCCGCCATTGATTACTCCCCCTTTAGAGAAAAGGGGGACTAGGGGGATTTGAGAAATCCCCTCTAACTCCCCTTTGTACAAAAGGGGAGGATAAAATCTGGATGACGATATAAAAAAGCCCCGAAGCCATTTACCGGCTTCGGGGCCTAAGCTCCAATTTGCAATGTGTTTTCAATCTGAGGGAATTGGGTTCTTAATTACCCAAATCAATTCCAAGCTCTTCCATCTTTTCCGAGTGTATCCTTTGGGCATCCTCAGTTCTGGCTCCTTGATCTATCGGCTCCACGCTGACGCAAGTACACGGTCCAATAGGAGCAACATCAAAATTCACTGGCTCCATTCCGATCTCGAAAAAACCCTCAATTAACGATGTACTAAGCGCTTCACCACTATTTGAT